>NZ_JBHVDD010000064.1:0-58419 GCF_042802995.1 Streptomyces sp. NPDC057438 | reverse complement strand
CGCGGGAGCCCTCGCCCGGGAAGCGCCCCTCGAGGTGTGCCGAGAGCGCCCCCGGGCCGTCAGGGCTAGGAGACATCCCGCATCACCTGGTCGCGCAGCCGGTCGCAGCACCGGCTGATCAGCCGGGAGACGTGCATCTGCGAGATCCCCAGCTCATCGGCGATCTTGCTCTGGGTCATGTCACTGAAGAACCGCATGTACAGGATGGCCCGCTCCCGCTCCGGCAGCGCCGCCAGCCGGGGCTTCACGGCCTCCCTGTCCACCACGGTGTCCAGCGCGGGGTCGGCCGACCCCAGCGCGTCGCTGAGCGAGTAGCCGTCCTCGCTCCCCGGCAGCTCCGCGTCCAGCGAGAGCGCCGTGAAGCTCTCCAGGGCTTCGAGCCCGACCAGAACGTCCTCCTCGCTCATGTTCGCGTGCTCGGCGATCTCCGCGACGGTGGGCCGGCGCCCGGAGATCGTCTGGGACAGGTCCTGGGTGGCGAACCGCACGCGGTTGCGCAGGTCCTGGACCCGGCGCGGCACGTGCAGGGTCCACATGTGGTCCCGGAAGTGCCGCTTGATCTCGCCGGTGATGGTGGGCACCGCATAGCTCTCGAAGGCGTTGCCGAGTTCGGGGTCGTAACGGTCGACGGCCTTGACCAGGCCGAGCGACGCGACCTGCCGGAGGTCCTCGTAGCTCTCGCCGCGGCTGCGGAACCGGCCCGCGAGCCGTTCGGCCATGGGGAGCCACGCCTCGATGATCTGGTCACGGAGCGTGTCGCGCTGCTGACCGGGAGGAAGCGCGGCCAGCGTGCGGAAGGCCTGCGCCGTGTCGGGGGCGTCGTCGTGGGGGTGGTGCTTCGCCTGGGTACGCATGGTGCGTCGCAACTCCCTGGATGGTGCTCTGGGATGGACGGTCACCGTGGGGGCGCGGACGTGACAGGAAATGACACACCCGTGAGGGGAATCGCCTCTTCCACGGACGTGCCTCCTGTCCGAAGCACTGTTTATGCGCCTGCCCCGGATCATGCGGGCCAAACACATACGGGGTTTTTCATTCCGCCCGGGGGTCACTCGCTCGGGAGATCACACCCCCTGGAGGTTCCAGTATGAGCACCACGGTCGCCGATCACATCTTGCGGAGGCTGCGCGCCTGGGGAGTCGAACAGGTATTCGGCTACCCGGGCGACGGCATCAACGGGCTGCTCGCGGCCTGGGGGCGGGCCGAGGACCGGCCCCGCTTCATCCAGTCGCGGCACGAGGAGATGTCCGCGTTCCAGGCCGTCGGCTACGCGAAGTTCTCCGGCCGGCTCGGCGTGTGCGCGGCGACGTCGGGTCCGGGCGCGATCCACCTGCTCAACGGCCTGTACGACGCCAAGCTGGACCATGTGCCGGTGGTCGCGATCGTCGGCCAGACGCACCGCAGCGCGATGGGCGGCTCGTACCAGCAGGAGGTCGACCTGCACACCCTGTTCAAGGACGTGGCCTCGGACTTCGTCGAGACGGTGAACGTGCCCGAGCAGCTGCCGAACGTCCTCGACCGGGCGATCCGCACGGCGTACGCCCGTCGCGCGCCGACCGCCGTCATCATTCCCGGGGACGTGCAGGAACTGGAGTACTCACCGCCGACCCACGAGTTCAAGATGGTCCCCTCCAGCCTGGACCGCGGCTCGTGGACGGCGATGCCCTCCCGGGAGTCGGTCGAGCGGGCCGCCGAGATCCTGAACGCCGGGGACAAGGTCGCGATCCTCATCGGGCAGGGCGCCGCCGGAGCCCGCGCCGAGGTCACGCGGATCGCCGAACTGCTCGGCGCGGGCGTCGCGAAGGCGCTCCTCGGCAAGGACGCCCTGAGCGACGAACTGCCGTACGTCACCGGCTCGATCGGCCTGCTGGGCACCCGCCCCTCGTACGAGCTGATGCGCGACTGCGACACGCTGCTGACCATCGGCTCGTCGTTCCCCTACGCGCAGTTCCTGCCGGACTTCGGCAAGGCGCGGGCCGTGCAGATCGACATCGACCCGCACATGGTCGGGATGCGCTATCCGTACGAGGTGAACCTGGTCGGGGACGCGAAGGCGACGCTGGAGCAACTGATCCCCCTGATCGATCCGGAGCGCGGCCGGGAGTGGTACGACGAGGTGTGCGCGGGAGTGGCGCGCTGGCGCGAGGTGACGGCGCGCCGGGCGGAGCTGTCGGCCGACCCCATCAACCCGGAGCTGGTGGCGCACACCCTCGACGCGCTGCTGCCGGCCGACGCGATCATCTCCTCGGACTCCGGTTCTACGGCGAACTGGTACGCCCGGCACATCACCATGCGGGACGGCATGCGCGGGTCGCTGTCGGGCACGCTGGCGACGATGGGCTGCGGGGTGCCGTACGCGATCGGCGCGAAGTTCGCGCACCCCGACCGTCCGGCGATCGCCCTGGTCGGGGACGGCGCGATGCAGATGAACGGCATGGCCGAGCTGATCACGGCGGCCAAGTACCAGGACCGCTGGGAGGATCCGCGGCTGGTGGTGGGGGTCTGGAACAACCACGACCTGAACCAGGTGACCTGGGAGCTGCGGGCGATGGGCGGCGAGCCGTCGTTCCTGCCCTCGCAGGAGCTGCCGGACGTGCAGTACGCCGCGTTCGCGCGTTCGCTGGGGCTGACCGGCATCCGGGTCGAGAAGCCCGAGGACGTGGAGGCGGGCTGGCGCGCGGCCCTGGCGGCGGACGGTCCGGCGGTGGTCGAGTTCGTCACCGACCCGGCGGTGCCGCCGATCCCGCCGCACGCCACCTGGGAGCAGATGGAGGCCACGGCCGCCTCGATCCTCAAGGGCGACGCCGACCGGGCTTCCATGGTCAAGCAGGGCTTCAAGGCGAAGATGCAGGAGTTCCTGCCCGGCAACCAGGCCAAGGACCGGGGCGGCAAGGAGGCGTGAGCCGCCCGGACGCCGAGCCCGGTGGCTCCGGACACCCGGCGGTGTCCGTTCCCCGGGCGGCATCCGTGTGGTCGCCGCCGTTCAGCGGACGGGCACGGCCGGCTCCGGCCGGTCGGCCGGCTCGGCGGGAGGCAGCAACATCTCCTCGTAGCGGCCCAGCGCCAGTACGACGCCGAGCATGAGCAGCGGAATGATCACGACGACAGCCGCCATGGGTCCGGTCCTTCCCCGGGGAACGCGCGGTGGGGGGCGTTTCGCCGGGTCTCCGCCGCGCGGCGGGGCAAACCCGGGCGGCGCGAGAAACCGGACGGCCTGCGTCCGTGTCGCGGTGGGGCGTTCGGGTACGCGGGGGCCACCGACGATCCAAGGGGAGTCATGCAGCGAGGCAGTGACCGGCTGAGCGCCCACCGCGACGACGAGATGAAGCAGGAACTACAGGGACTGCTCCGATCCGGGCATCCCACACGGACGGAGGAGTGGCACGACCCCGAGCCCTACGCCGAGGACGACCCGGAGGTCGCGTACGGGCCGGTGACACCCGGCCGCGCTCCCACGCGGGTGGCGGCGCTGCAACTGGAGCTGGCCCGGATCCTGGGCCGTACGTCCTTCCCCGCGGGCCCCCGGGAGCTGATCGGGGTGCTGCGGGACCGGCATGCACCGGACGCGCTCGTGGAGCCCCTGGAGCGGCTGCCGCGGACCGCGCGCTACGACTCGGCGCACCGGCTCGCGCAGGCGGTGGTCGACACGGACGCGGCGGAGGACGGCGCCGCACGGCCCTCGGCCGACGGCACGGAATCCGCACACGAGCGGGACACATAGGCCCCCTGCTCACGGGTACTGCGGCAGGACCACGCCGACATGGGCGTGGCCCCCGCGACCGGGGTGCCGCGACGCAAGGCCCGGAGGGCCCCATGGCCGAGTTCGTCAGGGACGTCATGACAGCAGGGGTGGTGGCGGTCCTCCCGGGCGCCTCGCTCGTCGAGGCGGCGCGGCTGATGCGGGCCCGGGACGTCGGGGACGTCCTCGTCGCGACGCACGGGCAGGTCGTCGGCGTCCTGACCGACCGCGACATCACGCTGCGCGCGGTCGCCGCCGGCGCGGACCCGCTGAGGGTGAGCGCCCGGTCCGTCTGTACCCCGAACCCGATCGTGATCGGCCCGGACGACACGGTGACCGCCGCCCTGGGCCTGATGCGCGAGCACGCAATACGCCGGCTCCCCGTCGTGGAGGACGGGCACCCGGTCGGCATGGTCAGCCTCGGCGACCTCGCCGTCTCGCGGCAGCCGGAGTCGGCGCTCGCCCACATCAGCCGCGCGGAGCCGGACGCCCGTCCTGGCACCACCCCGACCTGACGCGACGAGAGGAGACCGAGGAGTCATGCGTATCGCATTCCTGACCGCACCCGAGGGTGTCGAGCAGATCGAACTCACCGAGCCCTGGCAGGCGGCGAAGGACGCCGGGCACGAACCCGTACTGGTGTCGACGGAGTCCGGCATGGTGCAGGGCTTCGACCACCTCGACAAGGCGGACACGTTCCCGGTGGACGCCGTGGTGGGCAAGGTCGCGGCCGAGTCGTTCGACGCGCTGGTCCTGCCCGGCGGAGTGGCCAATCCGGACTTCCTGCGCATGGACGAGGGAGCCGTCTCCTTCGTCCGGGAGTTCTTCGAACGGGGCCGTCCGGTCGCCGCGATCTGTCACGCGCCGTGGACGCTGGTCGAGGCGGACGTGGTCCGGGGCCGGGTCCTGACCTCGTGGCCGAGCCTGCGGACGGACATCCGCAACGCGGGCGGCACCTGGGTCGACGAGCAGGTGAAGATCTGCGACCACGGTCCCGCCAAGCTCGTCACCAGCCGCAAACCGGACGACCTCAAGGCGTTCTGCGAGGCGTTCCTCGACGTGTTCTCCCAGGAGGCAGCCCGATGAGCTCACCCATGGACCGCAAGCAGGAGCAGCGCGAGGCGGCCCACCCGGTCGATCCGGCGTCGGGCCCCCTCACCACCGACCAGGGTGTGGCCGTCGACCACACCGACGACTCGCTGACCGTCGGCGAGCGCGGCCCCACCCTGATGGAGGACTTCCACTTCCGGGAGAAGCTCACCCATTTCGACCACGAGCGGATCCCGGAGCGAGTGGTCCACGCCCGGGGCGCGGGCGCCTACGGATACTTCGAACCGTACGAGTCCTGCGCGGAGTTCACCCGCGCCGCGTTCCTCCAGGACCCGTCGGTCCGCACCCCGGTCTTCGTGCGGTTCTCGACCGTGCAGGGGCCTCGCGGCTCGGCGGACACCGTGCGGGACGTGCGCGGCTTCGCGACCAAGTTCTATACGTCCGAGGGAAATTACGACCTTGTCGGGAACAACTTCCCGGTCTTCTTCATCCAGGACGGCATCAAGTTCCCCGACTTCGTGCACGCGGTGAAGCCGGAGCCGCACAACGACATTCCGACCGGTGCCTCGGCCCATGACACGCTCTGGGACTTCGTCTCGCTCCAGCCGGAGACCCTGCACGCCATCATGTGGCTGATGTCCGACCGGGCGATCCCGCGCAGCTACCGCATGATGCAGGGCTTCGGCGTGCACACCTTCCGCTTCGTGACCGCCGACGGGCGGGGCACGTTCGTGAAGTTCCACTGGAAGCCGAAGCTGGGCACGCACTCGCTGGTGTGGGACGAGGCGCAGGAGTGCCAGGGCCGGGACCCGGACTTCAACCGCCGGGACCTGTGGGACGCCATCGAGGCCGGTGAGTTCCCGGAGTGGGAGCTGGGTGTTCAACTCGTGCCGGAGGAGGACGAGTTCGCCTTCGACTTCGATCTGCTCGACGCCACGAAGCTCATCCCGGAGGAGCAGGTGCCGGTACGGCCGATCGGCCGTATGGTGCTGGACCGCAACCCCGAGAACTTCTTCGCGGAGACGGAACAGGTCGCCTTCCACACGGCGAACGTCGTCCCGGGCATCGACTTCACCAACGACCCGCTCCTCCAGGCCCGTAACTTCTCCTACCTGGACACCCAGCTGATCCGCCTGGGCGGCCCCAACTTCAGCCAGCTGCCGGTCAACCGCCCCGTGGCCCCGGTGCGCACCAACCACCGGGACGGCTACCACCAGTCGGCGATCCACCGCGGCACCAACTACTTCCCCAACTCCCTCGGCGGGGGCTGCCCGGCCCACGCGGGCGTCGACCCGCACGCCTACACGCACCTCGCCGAGCGCGTCGACGGCGCCAAGATCCGCCGCCGCAGCGAGAGCTTCAAGGACCACCACAGCCAGCCGGCCCTGTTCTGGAACAGCATGGCGCCCTGGGAGAGGCAGCACATCGTGGCCGCCTTCCGCTTCGAACTGGGCAAGGTCGGCGCCCTCGCCGTCCGGGCCCGTACGGTGGAGCAACTGGTCAAGGTGGACCCGGAGTTGGCGGCCGAGGTGGCGAAGGGCATCGGGGTGCCTGTCCCGTCGGACGCCGCGCCGGGAGCGTACAAGCTCAGCTCTCCGGCCCTCAGCCTGGAGGCGCAGCGCGGCCCCGGTTCGATCCGCACCCGGCAGATCGCGGTACTGGTCTCCGACGGTGTGGACGCCGAGCAGGTGACCGGTGTGCGGGAGGCGCTGGCGGCGGAGGGCGCGATCGTGGAGGCCCTCGCGGCCCAGGACGGCACCGTACGCGGCGCTGACGGCGCGGAGTACACCGTCGACCGGGCCCTGCCGACGGTGGCGTCCGTCCTGTACGACGCGGTGTTCCTGCCCGGCGGGCCCGTCGGCACCCCGTCCCAGGCGGCCGACCCCGATGCCATGCGCTTCGTGCGGGACGCCTACCGGCACGGCAAGCCGATCGGCGCCCTCGGGTCCGGCGTGGGTGTCGTCGCCGCCCTGCGGCCCGAGGGCGTCCGGCTCTCCTCCGAGTTCCACCATGTGGTGGCGGACCGGGGCGTGGTGACGGACACGGCCCAGGGCACCGCGAGCGAGGACTTCACCAGGGAGTTCGTGGCGGCGATCGCGGCCCACCGCCACTGGGACCGCCCACCGGCGCGCTGCTGACGAACGACGATCACAGGGCCTTGGGCGCCTCCCGGCAAGGGGCGCCCAAGGCCCTTCCCGTCCGAGGGCGCGGGGAACCGCGTGATCAACCACGACGCACCCGCACCCCGCGACGCACGACGAGCCCCGCCCCCTGACCGGTCCTAAGGCCGCCGCCCGAGCAGACACAACAACCCGGTCTGCGCGTCCGCCCCCACCGGCGGAGCCACCGGCGCCCCGAACAGCCCGCTTTTCTCCAGGTCACCGGCGTACGGAGCGATCTCGTCGACCGCGAACCGCACCAACTCCCCCGGCAGCCGCTCGTCCGCCCCGATCGCCCGCGACAGATCCCACGCGTGCACGACGAGATCGGCGACCATCTGCGCGCAGTAGGCGGTCGCCGGCGTGTCGCCGTAGGACAGGTGGACCGTGCGTTCCAGCGCGCCGGGCGCGGTGAGCGCCTCCCGCGCGGAGTGTGCGGCGGTGTCCCAGGAGGCGGCCGGGTCGGGCCCCAGCAGGTCCCCCTCGAACGTGTCGCCGACCTCCTCGATCATGCAGCCGTCCCGGACCAGCGAGGGCACCCACAGCTGCTCGGAGACGAGGTGGTTGACGAGGTCACGGACCGACCACTCGGCGCAGGGCGTGTCCGCGCCCCACTGGTCGTCCCGGACGGCGTGGACCCGGGCGCCGAAGAGGTCCTGGGCCTCGGCGTGCCGGTCGAGCAGCGCACGCGTCCGCGCGCTCGCGCCGGATCTCATGTCGCCGCCGGCCCTCGATCCCGCGCGCCGTCGCGCGTACGGCCCGGGACGACCCGCCGGCGCGGGTGGCGGCGCAGATACTCGCCCTCCAGCTGGGCCATCCGTTCGTTGTGGGTGCGCAGCGCCTCGGTCGACCCGTGCAGCAGGGTGTCGTGCCGCGTGCGGTGGATCGACTCCAGTTCCTTCATCAACTGCTGGTCGTCCAGTTGGTCCGGGTGCACTCCGGTCATGGTGGTACCCCGATCTCGGTGGTCCTCCCTCCACTGTACGAAGATCCGGGGCCCCGGGCCCCCGCGCGGGCGGGGGCCGGGGACGGCAGGACGGGATTCAGCGGGCGCGCTCGACGCGCCGCTCGTCCCACACGGGCTCCGGGGTCTCCCGTACGCGGCCGTCGGAGCCGAAGACCAGATAGCGGTCGAACGAACGAGCGAACCAGCGGTCGTGGGTGACCGCGAGGACCGTGCCCTCGAACGCCTCCAGCCCCTCCTGCAGGGCCTCCGCCGACTCCAGGTCGAGGTTGTCGGTGGGTTCGTCGAGGAGGAGGGCGGTGACACCCTGGAGCTCCAGGAGCAGGATCTGGAAGCGGGCCTGCTGGCCGCCGGAGAGACGGTCGAAGGACTGCTCGGCCTGCCCCGTCAGCTCGTAGCGCCGCAGCCGGGACATGGCCGCGCCCCGGTCCTGGGCGTGTTCCTTCCACAGGATGTCGAGCAGCGTCCGGCCCATCAGCTCCGGATGGGCGTGCGTCTGCGCGAAGTGCCCCGCCACGACCCGGGCGCCGAGCTTCCACTCCCCCGTGTGGGCGACGTCGCCGCCGGCGAGCAGCCGCAGGAAGTGGGACTTGCCCGAGCCGTTGGAGCCGAGGACGGCGACCCGTTCGCCGTAGAAGACCTCCAGGTCGAAGGGTTTCATCAGCCCGGTCAGCTCAAGGGCCTCACAGGTGACGGCCCGCACGCCGGTGCGCCCGCCCTTGAGCCGCATCGTGATGTCCTGCTCGCGCGGCGGCTCCGGGGGCGGCCCGGCCTCCTCGTACTTGCGCAGGCGGGTCTGGGCCGCCCGGTAGCGCGAGGCCATGTCCGGGCTGTTCTCCGCGATCTGGCGCAGCGTCGCCACCAGCTTCTTCAACTGGGCGTGCTTCTCGTCCCAGCGCCTGCGCAGCTCCTCGAAGCGCTCGAACCGCCGCGACCGCGCCTCGTGGTACGTGGCGAACCCGCCGCCGTGCACCCAGGCGTCCGCGCCCGCCGGTCCCGGTTCCACACTCACGATCTTCTCGGCGGAGCGCGACAGCAGCTCCCGGTCGTGCGAGACGAAGAGGACGGTCTTGCGGGTCTCCTTCAGCCGCTCCTCCAGCCAGCGCTTGCCGGGCACGTCGAGGTAGTTGTCGGGCTCGTCGAGCAGGAGCACCTGGTCGGTGCCGCGCAGCAGCGCCTCCAGCACGAGCCGCTTCTGCTCGCCGCCGGAGAGGGTCCGCACCTGCCGCCACTGGGCCTTCTCGTAGGGCACCCCGAGCGCGGCCGTGGTGCAGATGTCCCACAGCGTCTCGGCCTCGTAGCCCCGCGCCTCGGCCCAGTCGGAGAGGGCCTGCGCGTACCGCATCTGGGCTGCCTCGTCGTCCACGGTCATGATCCCGTGCTCGGCGGCGTCGACCGCCTTCGCGGCCTCCCTGATCCTCGGCTGCGCCACCGACACCAGCAGGTCCCGCACGGTCGACTCGTCCCGCACGGACCCCACGAACTGCCGCATCACCCCGAGCCCGCCGGACACGGTCACCGACCCGCCGTGCGGCTTCAGCTCGCCGGAGATCAGCCGCAGCAGGGTCGTCTTGCCGGCGCCGTTGGGGCCGACGAGCGCGACGACGGCCCCCTCCCCCACCCGAAAGGACACGTCCCCGAGCAGAGCCCTCCCGTCCGGCAGGTAGTACTCCAGGTGAGCGGCTTCGAGATGTCCCATGGGGCGCATTGTCCGAGGCGGACGAACGCCCGGGCAAATCCATTTCCCGCCGCCCCGCCCCGCCGGTCCCGCGGGCCGTCGCGGCAGGTGACCCGGGTGGGAGAAACCGCCGCGCGGGGGCCGTCCCGCGGTGGCCGGCGACAGCCCCTGGCGCGTCACCGGTCCTGGGTGAGCAGATAGGCGCGGTCCGGGTCGAAGGTGACGTCGACGTTGGTGCCCTCGGTCAGGGCGTCACGGGGGTCGACGCCCGCCTCGGTGACGGTGACGGTGCCGCCGGTCGTCTCCACCTCGTAGTCGATCGTCGCGCCGTGGAAGGTGGAGCGGAGGACCGCGCCGATGCCCGTGCCGCCGTCGGTGACGGCGGACAGCCGCGCCGTCTCCGGCCGCACCATCAGGTAGGCGCCGACGGACTTGGCGGTCACCTTGGGGTGCGCGGCGACGGTGAGCCGCCGGCCGAGGACGGTCACGGTGCCCCGCCCGTCGGCGACCCGCTCGGGCACCGTCTCCAGGAAGTTCGCCCGGCCGATGAAGTCGGCGACGAACACGCTGGCCGGCCGGGCGTAGATCTCGCCCGGTGTGGCGGCCTGCTCGACCCGGCCCTTGTTCATCACCACGATCCGGTCGGACATGCTCATCGCCTCGTCCTGGTCGTGGGTGACGTAGAGGCTGGTGATGCCGAACATCTTCTGGATGCGCCGGATCTCGGCCCGCATCGCGTCCCGCAGCTTGGCGTCCAGGTTGGACAGCGGCTCGTCGAAGAGCAGGACCTTCGGCTGGACGACCAGGGCGCGGGCGAGCGCCACCCGCTGCTGCTGGCCGCCGGACAGCTCGTGCGGGCTGCGGTCCTCCAGGCCGACCAGGTTCATGCTGGTGACGGCCATCCGCATGCTGGTGGCGATGTCGTCGCGGGTACGCCGCTGCAGGCGCATCCCGTAGGCGATGTTCTCCGCGACCGTCATGTGCGGGAACAGCGCGTAGCTCTGGAACACCATGGCCATGGGCCGGCGCTGCGGCGGCATGGCGTCGATGGCCCGGCCGTCGAGGAGGATACTGCCGCTGGAGGAGTCCTCGAACCCGGCGACCATGCGCAGGGTGGTGGTCTTTCCGCAGCCGGACGGGCCGAGCAGGGTGATGAACTCGCCGGGTTCGATGTCGAGCGAGACGCTGTCGACGGCCGTGACGGTGCCGGAGCGGCCGGTGAACCGCTTGGTCAGGGCGTCGAGGCGCAGATGTCCGCTGTCGGTCTCGCGCGTCGGCGCGAGGGTGAGTTCGGGCGCGGCGGCGGTCATGACTTCTGCCTTTCGGAGGTGGCGGTGCGCTGGAGGGCGGCGCCCGTGCCGACGAGGACGCGGATGAGGGCGAAGCCCGCCAGGACCAGCGCGGTCAGCACGGTGCAGTAGGCGAAGGCGACGCCGTAGCGGCCGGTGCCCGCGGCGCTGAGGACCTGGGAGGTGATGATCTTCGTCTGGGGGGTGACCAACAGGACGATCGTCGAGACGGACGTCATGCTGCGGGCGAAGCTGTAGCTCAGCCCGGTCAGCAGGGCCGGGCGGATGAGCGGGAGGGTCACCCGGCGGAACGTCTGGAGCGGGCCGGCACCCAGGTCCGTGGACGCCTGTTCGATGTAGGGGTGCAGCTGGGTGAGCGAGCCGACGGCGGTGCGCTGGCCCGCCGGGACGCTGCGGACGACGTAGGCCAGGACGATGGCGACTGCCCCGCCGGCGACCGCGCTGCCGCCGACCAGGCTGGGGAAGGCGTGGACGGGGCCGACCCAGCGGTCGGGCCGGTAGGCGAGGACGAAGCCGATGCCGAGCACGGTGCCGGGGACGGCGACGCCGAGGGTGCCGCCGAGGTCAAGCAGCCAGGCCGTGCGGTCCAGGTGCCGGACGACCAGCCAGGCGATGACAAGGCCGACGATCCCGGCGACGGGGGTGGCGATGGCGGCGAACCGGAGGGTGTCCAGGACGGCTTCCACTCCCACCCCGGCGACGACCTCCTTGAGGTAGTCGAGGGTGAAGGTGTTGTCGACGCCGAACACCCGGGTCACCGAGCCGACGAGGACCGTGCCGTAGAGGCTGAGGATCACCGCGGCGGCCAGCAGGGCCAGGCCGTAGAAGGGCCAGCGCGACCAGCCGGTGATCAGGTGGACGCTCCCGGAGGGACGGCCGGTGATGGTGGTGCGGACCTTGCGGCTCATCCAGTGCCGCTGCCCGAAGTACATCGCGAGCGACGGCACCAGCAGGATCACGCAGTAGACGGCGGCGCCGGTGATGTCGTACTCGCCGGTGACCGCGAGATAGGCGCGGCTGGCGAGGACGGTGTAGTCGCCGCCGAGCACCAGCGGGTTGGCGAGGTCGGCGATGGCCTCGACGAACAGCAGCAGGAACGGGGCGACCAGCCCGGGCGCCACCAGCGGCAGGATCAGCGTCCGCAGGATCCGCCACCGCGAGGCGCCCATGTTCATGGCGGCCTCCTCCAGCGCCGGGTCCAGCCCGCGCAGCATGCCGAGCAGACCCAGGTACGCCACCGGGAAGAGGGACAGCGACAGCACGAACACGAGCCCGTCCAGGCCGTAGACGTCGTACTCCACCCCGAAGACACCGTTGCTGACGACACCGCGCCGGCCGTAGAGCACGACCGTGGCGGTGGCGATCGCGAAGGGCGGGCTGACGATCGGCAACAGGGCGATGACGTGCAGGATCTTCTTGCCGGGCACGTCGAGGCGGGTCTGCACGAAGGCGAACAGGAAGCCGAGCGCCGTCCCGCAGAGGCCGACGAGGGCGCCGAGGACGAGCGTGTTGCGCAGGACGACGAGATCGACCCAGGAGGTGAAGAACTCGGCGTAGCGGGGCAGCGCGTCGGGCGCGAAGGCGGTGGCGAGCACGGCGGCCAGCGGCACCACGGAGCCGACCACCACGAGCAGGGCGACGGCGGCGATCAGCACCCGGACCCCCAGGTCGGCCCGGCGGCGCCGGCGCGGAGCCGCCACCCGCGCGGGGGTGGACGGCTCACGGTCGGAGAGGATCGCGGTCATGACTTGGGCGCCTGCGCGACTTCTTCGTCGAACCACTTGGTCAGCGCCGACTTCCGCGTCCCGGCCTCGGCGGCGTCGTAGTCCACGACCTTGATGCTCGCCAGGTCGACGACCTTGTCCGAGACCTTGGCGGCGGGGTTGGTCGGGAACTGGTACGCCTTGACGCTCGGGCCGATCTCCTGGGCCTCGGGGGTCAGCGCCCAGTCGACGAACGTCTTCGCGCTCGTGAGGTTCTTCGCGCCCTTGACCAGCGCGACCCCGCCGGTCTCGTAGCCGGTGCCCTCGGACGGGAAGGTCACTTCGAGGTCGGGGAAACCGGCCTCCTGGGTGGCTATGCAGTCGTGGGAGAAGATCACGCCGACGGCGACCTCGCCGCGGGCCGTCATCTGCGCGGGGGCCGCGCCTGACTTGGTGTACTGGAGCACGTTCGGGTGCAGGTCGCGCATGTAGTCGAGCGCCTTGGACTCGTCGCCGCCGGCCAGCTGCACCTGCGTCCACAGGGCCGTGTACGCGGTGCCCGAGGTGGAGGGGTGCGCGATGCCGATGTCCTTCTTGAGCTCGGGGTCGAGGAGGTCGGCCCAGGACTTCGGGGCGTCGAGACCCTTCTCCTTCAGGAGTTCCCTGTTGCTGCAGAAGCCGAGCGCGCCGACGTAGACGCCGGTCCACAGCCCGGAGACGTCCTTGTACTTGGCGGGGATGGCCGCGGCGTTCTCCGACACGTAGGGCTCCAGCAGGCCCTGGTCGCCGGCGGCCGCGTACCCGTCGGCTGGGCCGCCGTACCAGACGTCGAACTCGGCGTTGCCCTTGCCCGCCTGGATGCGGGCGAGGGCCTCGCCGCTGGAGAGGCGGACGAAGTCGGCCTTCACGCCGGTGGTCTCGGCGAACCGCTCCGTGGTGGCGGCGCACCACTCCTCGGTCGCGCCACAGGCCACGTGCACGACGCCGCCGTCCTGTCCGGAGCCGGCCTCGACGGTGTCGCGGGCGCAGCCGCTCGCGACGGCCACGGCCAGCGCCGCGAGGGCCGTCGTCCATGCCGCGCCACGGCGTACGCGTCTTCCTCTAGTCACGACTGTCACGGCGTTGACCTCCGCATTCTCAGGCCTGGTACGGCTCGGCCGGGCGATGTTTCGGCCAGATTAGGAGCGGGTGAACGGGGCCCCGGTGACGGCGGAGTGAGCCCCGGTGACAGCGCCGTCACCGAGGACGTCACCTGTGCCGCCGGGGCCGGTCACCCGGCGGGCGGACCGTCCGGTACGGCGGTGGGGCCACCCTCGGCGCCCTCGGCGCCCTCGTCGTCCGCCGACAGGTCCGGCATCAGATAGCCGACCCCGCGCAGGGTGCGGATGTACGCGGCGCCGCCCGGCACTCCGGCCAGCCGCGAGCGCAGCCGGTACACCGTGGACTTGACCACGTCCCGGCCGCCCAGCAGGTCCGAGGTGCCCCAGACCTCCCGCAGCAGGTCCTGCCAGGACTGCGGCACGCCCCGCCGGGACGCGAGGTGGGTCAGCAGCTTGAACTCCGTGAACGGCAGGTCGAGCCGGTGCGGGCCCAGACTCGCCGACTGCGCCACCGGATCGATCACCAGCCGGCCCACGCGCAGCGCGGCCCCGCTGCCCCGGCGGTGCCGTCGGACCAGGGCCTGGGCGCGCAGGGCCACCTCTCGCGGGTGGAACGGCTTGGTCACGTAGTCGTCCGCGCCGTGCTCCAGACCGGCGATCACGTCGTCGTGCTGGGACAGCGCGGTGAGCAGCATGACCGGGACGTCCGAGCGGGCCCGGATCCGTCCGCACAGGGTGAGCCCGTCCATCGCCGGCATCATCACGTCCAGGACGACCAGGTCGACGGCGCGGGTGCGCAGCAGGTTCAGGGCGGTGGCCCCGTCGTGTGCCGTGAGCACCGTGAAGCCCTGGGTCTCCAGGGCGAACTCGATGATGATCGTCATCTGGGGCTCGTCGTCCACCACCAGCACGGTGGGCCCCACCGCCGTCCGCGTCTCCACCGTCATGACGCGTCCGGCAGGGTCAGCAGGAACGTCGTCCCCCGGGACGACGCGGTGTGCACCATGATCTCGCCTCCGTGCAGCTCCACCACCGTCTTGGTGATCACCAGGCCGAGGCCGGTCCCGTCGGCCAGGGGGCGTCCGGTCGCGAAGCGGTGGAACAGCCGGTGCCGTTCCGCCCGTGTCATCCCGGCACCGTCGTCGGTGACGTACACCGCGACGCCGGTGTCGATCAGCGCGACCCGGACGTCGATGCTGCCGCCCGTGGTGGTGAACCGGCTGGCGTTCGACAGCAGGTTCGTCAGCGCCTGGGTCAGCAGCATCGGGTCCGCCGGGATCCTCGGCATCACCTGCGGCACGTCCAGACCGATCCGCTGCTCGCGCTGGGCGCACAGCGGCCGCATCGCGGTGACGACGTCCCGCACCAGCACCGACACGTCGACCTTCTCCATCCGCGGGGTGAAGAGACCGGCCTCGATCTTGGCCTGGATCAGCAGGCTCTCGCACAGACCGATGACCTGCGTGGACTGGTGGTCGGCGACCTGCAGCAGCCGCTCCTGCGCCGCCGTCAGCGGACCCGGCGTCCCCTCGCGCAACAGGTCCACCGCACCCTTGACCATGCTGAGCGGTGTGCGCAGCTCGTGACTGAGCGCGGTCACCTGCTCCGCCCGCCGCTCCACGAGCCGCTCCAGCTGTCCCAGTTCCGCGATCCGGGCCGTGGCGGCCCCGCGCATCCGCAGGAACGTCGACAGGGCGGCGACTCCCGCGCCACCGAGCGCGGCCACCGACAACCACCAGACGGTGACCATGGCCCGTCCTCCTCGAAAAGCCGCCCTCAGGTGAGGGGCGAGGGCGGTCCCGTGCATTCTGCACGGCCATTACCGGTACGACAATCAGTTCGCTACCCGACATATCAGGGACGGTTTCCACCCCGCCCGACAGGCTCGCGGCGCCATGGGGTACCCGTGGACCATGACCCCAGACGTCGACCTCACCGTCCGCCCCCCGGGCCACCACATCCTCCGGGACCGTTTCCTCGCCGCGGACAGCCGCATCTTCAACGCGGTGGCGACCCGCGACTGGCCGGGCGCGCACCCCCTCCTGCCGAAGCTGAGCCGCGCCGCGAACCACGGGGTGCTGTGGTTCGCGACGGCGGCGGCGATCGCGGCGACCCGCAGTCCGCGCGCTCGCAGGGCGGCCGTCCGGGGCGTCGCCTCGCTCGCCCTGGCCTCGGCGACGATCAACACGCTCGGCAAGCGGACCGTCCGCCGCCCGCGCCCTGTGCTGGACAACGTCCCGCTGCCCCGGCAGCTGAAACGGCAGCCGATCACCACGTCGTTCCCGTCCGGCCACTCCGCCTCCGCCGCGGCCTTCGCGGCCGGCGTCGCCCTGGAGTCACGCGGCTGGGGCGCGGCGGTGGCGCCGCTGGCGACGGCCGTGGCCCTGTCCCGCGTGTACACGGGCGTGCACTTCCCGAGCGACGTCCTGGTGGGCGCCGCACTGGGCGTGGGCGCCGCCTACGCCGTACGGGGCATGGTGCCGACCCGTGACCAGCTGCCGCCGCCTGGCCGTCCGTACGTGGACGCGCCGGCGCTGCCGGAGGGGGACGGCCTGGTCGTGGTCGCCAACCGCGCCTCCGGCACGTCGGACCGGGTGCGCGCCCTGCGGGACGTGCTCCCGGGTGCCGAGACCGTGGAGTGCGAGCCGGAGGACGTGCGCGCCGAACTGGAGAAGGCCGCCGCCCACGCGCGTGTGCTCGGCGTGTGCGGCGGCGACGGCACGGTGAACGCCGCCGCCGAGGTGGCCCTGCGCCACGGCCTCCCCCTCGCCGTGCTCCCGGGCGGCACGCTCAACCACTTCGCGTTCGACCTGGGCGTGGAGGACGTGCGCGACCTGGGCCGCGCGGTGCGCCAGGGCGAGGCCGTCCGGGTGGACCTCGGCCACTTCCGGACCGGCGAGACGGAGGGGCACTTCGTCAACACGTTCAGCCTGGGCGTGTACCCCGAGCTGGTGCGGGAGCGCGAACGCTGGGAGAAGGCGGTCGGCGGCTGGCCGGCGGGGGTGATCGCGGCCCTGCGGGTCCTGCGGGCCGACCGTCATCCGCTCCAGGCCACCTTCGAGGGCAGGCCCCGCCCGATCTGGCTGCTGTTCGCGGGCAACGGCACCTATCACCGGCTCGGTCTCGCCCCGGCCCGGCGTTACGACCTGGCCGACGGCCTGCTGGACGTCCGGGTCGTGCACGGCGGCCGCCGCCCGGCCCTGCGGCTGCTGGCGGCGGCCCTCGCCGGCCCGCTGACCCGCACCCCGGCCCACGCGGCGGTCCGCGTACGACGGCTCCGGGTGGACGGCATCGCGCCGGGCACCCTCCTCGCCTACGACGGTGAAGTCGCCGAGGCGCAGGGCGACCTGACACTGCGGAAGCTCCCGGAGGCGCTGACGGTCTACCGGCCGGTGCCGATGCACTGAGCCCTTCCGGGTATGTCCACCATTCAAGACGGCGGTCTCATAATTCGGCACGGTCGCGTACGGTTCGAGCACGAACTCGTGGACCTCACGGACCTCGTGGAAGGGGAACGGCCATGTCGAAGGCACGGGAGACCGCCGTCTACACGCACGGACACCATGAGTCGGTGCTGCGCTCGCACACCTGGCGGACGGCCGCCAACTCGGCGGCCTATCTCCTCGGTTCGCTGGAACCCGACATGAAGGTCCTGGACATCGGCTGCGGCCCGGGCACCATCACCGCGGACCTGGCCGCCCTGGTCCCGGACGGTCACGTCACCGGCGTCGACCATGCGCCCGGCATCCTGGAGCAGGCCCGCGCCACGGCCGCCGGACGCGGCCTGACCAATCTGGACTTCGCGGTCGCCGACGTCCACGCACTGGACTTCCCGGACGACACCTTCCGCGTGGTGCACGCCCACCAGGTGCTGCAGCACGTAGGCGACCCGGTGCAGGCGCTGCGCGAGATGGTCCGGGTGACCAGGCCGGGCGGGATCATCGCCGTCCGGGACTCGGACTACGCCGCGATGACCTGGTACCCGGAGTCGGCCGGCATGGACGACTGGCTGGACCTGTACCGCCGGGTGGCCCGTGCCAACGGCGGCGAGCCCGACGCGGGGCGCCGGCTGAAGTCCTGGGCCCTGCGCGCCGGGCTCACCGACATCACGGCCACCTCCGCCACCTGGACCTACACCACGGCGGAGGAGCGGGCCTGGTGGAGCGGACTGTGGGCGGACCGGACGGTCACCTCCGCGTACGCCGAGCGGGCGACCGAAAGCGGTCACGCCACGATGGAGCGACTTCGGGAGATCGAGGCGGCCTGGCGGGAGTGGGGCCGGCGGGAGGACGGCTGGTTCGCCGTGCTGCACGGAGAAATTCTCTGCCGCAAATCGGCCTGAATCGGTGCAACCGGGAGACCCGCACCAGCAGGAGGTTTGCGAAATGGTTCCCATCCTGCTGGTACTGCTTCTGGTGCTGATTCTCTTCGGCGCCGGATTCGCGGTCGAGGTTCTCTGGTATGTGGCACTGGTCGTTCTGGTGCTGTGGCTCCTCGGATTCCTGGTGCGCGGCAAGTCCGCCTCCGGAGGAAGGGGACGCTGGTACAGGTGGTGAACCCACCGGCGACGGTTCGTTCACTCCCGCGGCAGCAGCGGTCCCAGCGGCCCGAGGTCCAGATTGAGGTCCTCGGGCCGCAGGCCGTAGCGCTCGCGCAGCTCGGTCATCCGGTCGTCGAGCAGCATCAGGGTGAGCCCGATGCGCTCCTCCTGGTCCTCCGAGAGCTCGCCGGTGTCGAACCGGCGCAGCGCCTGCCGCTCCATGAGCTGACGGAGCAGCTCGACGACGGTCAGGACCAGCTTGACCAGGTCCCTCTCCACCGTGTCGGGCTCCAGTTCGACGCGGTTGCGGCCGGTCACTCGACGCCTCCCCAGGGTGCGGGAACCTGTTCGTTCACGGAGCTGATCAGGGCGTTCAGGTCGATGCGGACGAGATCGACGTCCGCGATCCGCAGGGTGAGGTCGCCGGTGATCACGACCCCGCCGGCGAGCAGCCGGTCGAGGAGGTCCACCAGGGCCACCTCACGGCGTTCGATCACGGTCACGGGCCGCCCTCCACGTTCTCCTGGCCGGTGTCGCCCTCACCGCTGAAGGAGTAGGCCGCCCACGGGCCGGTGAGTTCCACCCGCAGCCCCGGTTCCTCGCCCTTGGTGCGGTCCACCAGTTCCACGAACTCCTCGGAATGGGCGCGCGGCACGAGGTAGGCCGCGTTCAGAACATTGCGTCCCGGGGCGCCGGAGAGCGCGGAGTTCTGCGGGGCGTGCAGCCGGGTGTCCTCGGCGAACTCCGCGAGGGTGGCGTGCAGGGAGCGCGCGAACCGGTCGGCGGTCTCCCACATCTCCTCGTGGGCCCGGTGGCTGCGCCGCCGCTGCCGCAGGTAGTCACGCCCGCTGGAGACCTTCGCGGGCTCCTGGGGACGCTCCTGCTCCTCGGACTCCGCGTACACCTTGACACCCCACTCCACGCGGCCCTCCAGCCGGTCCAGGGTGCGCCGGAAGCCGTCCTCGCGGGCCTCCAGCATCACCCGTACACCGCTGTCGTCGCGGAAGACGGTGCCGAGCCGGAGCGGCAGGGGTGTGGTGACGACGGTGAGGGCGTCGATCACGCTCTGGTGGGCACGGGCGGTCGCGGTCAGCCAGTCCAGGTCCTCCAGATGGGCGCGCAGCGGCTGCTCCGCGAAGTCGCTTGCGGGCACCTCGCTGACGACGGCGATCAGATCGTGGTGGCGCAGCTGCCGGGGCGGCGCTCCCGCGACCCCGGTGAGCTGGGACTGGAGCGCCGCGTCGAAGGGGCGGCAGACGGCGTACACGTAACGCAGTCCGGTCATGTGGGCTCCTCTCTGGCGCGACCGCGCTCGACGGCCGGCTCCGGCTCCCGCCGGTACGCGCCCTCGTCCAGCTCGGCGAGCCGGGCACGCAGCTCGGCGTTCTCCCGGGAGAGTTCGTCGCGGCGGGCGTGGGACGACAGCGCCGGGTCGGTCTCCCACCAGTCGATCCCCATCTCCTTGGCCTTGTCCACGGAGGCGACGATCAGGCGCAGCTTGATGGTGAGCAGTTCGATGTCGAGCAGGTTGATGCGGATGTCACCCGCGATCACCAGACCTTTGTCGAGTACACGCTCCAGGATGTCGGCCAGATTGGCACTCCCGCCGCTCTGGCCGTACGGCTCGGGGACCCGGCTGGGGAAGGTCATCGACGGCCCCTGCCCGCGGCGGCCGGTTCCTCGTCCTCATCCTCGTACGGTTCCTCCTCGATGTCCTCCTCGGCGTCGCCCTCGGCCTCGGGAACGTCCTCGTACTCGTCCTCGGGGACCTCCTCCGCGTCCTCCGGCTCGCCTTCGTCGTCCTCCTCGTCGTACTCTGCGGCCTCGTCGGTCTCGTCCGGCTCGTCCGTCTCGTCGACGTCGCGGGGCTCGTCCTCGCCGGGTTCCGGCTCGTCGTCCGCGTACTCGGCCTCGGGCTCGTCGTCCTCCGGCGCCTCGTCCTCCGGTCGCCCGTCGCGCTCCTCCTCCTGCTCCTCCTCCGCGAGGGCGTCCTCGTGGCTGACGACGACCTCGCCGTCGCGGATCTCGCCGCGCCAGGCGTCCTCGGCCTCGCCCCTGAGGGTGATGAAGCGGGCGAAGTTCTTGAGGTCGAGCCGGGCCCGGCGGCCCTGGGCGCGCCAGATGTTGCCGGTCTTCTCGAAGAGGCCCTGCGGGTAGTACTCGATGACCAGCAGGACCCGGGTGAGGTCGTCGGCGAGGGAGTGGAAGGTGACCGCGCCCTTCGTGGTGCCCTTGGCGCCCTCCGACGTCCAGGTGATCCGCTGGTCGGGCACCTGTTCGGTGGTGTGCGCCTTCCAGCTGCGGTTGGACCAGAAGACCTTCATCTGCCAGTCGGAGTGGGTGTCGTCGGCCCGGTTGGCGCTCTTCACCCCCTTGGCGAAGGTGCTGAAGCTCTGGAACTGGGTCCACTGGTCGTACGCGGTGCGCACCGGCACCCCGACGTCGATGGACTCGATGATCACCGTGGGTTTGCTGCCCGAGCCGCCCTTGCCCTTGCCCTTGCCGCCGAAGAGATTCTTGAGCCCGCCGAGCACGTTGTCCTTGGCGCGGCCCGCGCCCACCTCCAGGGCGGTGCGCAGCGGCCCCTTGCCCTCGGCGAGCTTGCGGCCGCCGTCGAGGGCGAGCTGGGCGAAGCCGGGGCTGTTGCCCTCCGCGATGTCGTTGAGCTTGCCGGTGGTCTCGCCGAGCTTGCGCCCGGCGCCGACCAGCATCCGCTGGACCTGGGCGGCCAGATACTCCCGGGCCTCCTCCTTGAGGCGGTCGACGGCCTCACCGTGGACCACGTCGCTGAGCGGGTTGCTCGTCGTCGCGTCCTGCGCCCGATCCGTCGCACGTCCGTTTGATGTGCCGAGGGTCTCAGTCATCGCCACCGCCTCCCCTCGTGGGCCGCGAGCCGGTGGCCTTGCGCGCGGTCTTCTTCGCCGGGGCCTTGCCGGGCGCCGTCTTCTTCGCCGCCGCCCGCTTGCTCGCGGTCTTGCGCGCCGGAGCGGCGGTCTTCTTCGCGGGAGCCGTCTTCTTCGCGGCCGGCTTCGCGTCGGCCCGGGAGGGCGACTTCTTCGCCGGGCGCCTGCGCGAGGGCTTCTCCTCGGGCTCCTCGGGCTCCTCATCCTCGTCACGGGCGTCGGACGACTCCGGCTCGTCCTCGTCCTCGTCCTCGTACGCGTCGTCGTCACGGCCCTTCCCGCCGCGTCCCGGCAGGTCCGGCGCCTCACCGGCGAGCTGGTCGCGCACCTGCGAGGTGCGTCCGTGCAGGCGGTCGGCGAGTCCCTCGATCTGCCGCTCGACCAGCGCGCCGGTGGCCGCCTTGCCGACCCCGCGCAGGTCCCCGCGGAGCTGGTCGCCGATCTCCTTGAACTGCGGGTTGTTCAGCAGCTGTTGGGAGACCAGGTCCGCGAGCGCGCGCGGGCTCAGCTGCATCCGCTTTCCGGCCACCATCGTGCCGACCGCGAACGCGAGTTTCATCTTCTTCGTACGTCCGAGGACGTATCCGGCCCCTACGGCGAGGCCAAGCCCGATTCGATTCATGGTGTCGTCCCGTTGCCGGTTCCAGTGCTTCTCTGTGTGCTGATCTCCAGCCGGTCCAGCAGTTCGTCCTCCAGACGGTCGAACTCCTCCTCGCCGATCTCGCCCGCCTCCAGCCGCTGCTCCAGGCGGGCGAGTTCGGCACGGACGGCCGCCGGGTCGTAGTACTGGCGCTCGGCCTCGGTGAGCACCTGCCGCACCGTCCAGAGACTGCCGCGCACCGGTGCGAACGGCAGCAGCAGCACCTCGGTGATCAGTCCCATGTACTCGCCTCCTCGACCGGGGAACGCCGTGCTCCGGCGCGCCGTGGACCTGTGTGGAACGTGTCGTCAGTGCGTGGTGGTACCGGCGGGCTGCGCGGGCCCCGGTTCGACGAAGCTGTACGGCGGCAGCGGCCCGTTCACACGCACCTCCAGGTGCGGATGGCTCTTGCGGACCTCCTCCACGGCGTCTACGAACCCCGCGGCCGAGTCCCGGGCCACGAGGAAGGACAGATTGGCCAGCCAGCCGGTGGAGTCGGGCCCCGCGCTGACGTCGTCCGCGGCCGGCTCCAGCGCCCGCCGCAGCTCCGCCGCGTCCTCGGCCTCGCGGGCCTGCACCGCGGCGACGACCATCTCGCCGAGCCGCAGCCGGTCCTCGTAGGTGCCGCCGCCCGCCTGCCGGTTGGCCTCGGTCATGGCGCGCAGCTCGGGGTTCTCGCCCATCACGCGGTGCAGCACGGCCTCTTCGTCGTGGCTGGCCTTCACGTTGTACTCGACCTTGCCGTCGAGGGCGCCGAGCCGTTCCAGGTAGTGCTTCGCGCGTTCGGCGAGCACCGCGGTGACGGACGCGTCGTCCGGTGCGACACTGCCGAACCGCATGGGCAGCAGAGCGCCGCCCGCCCCCGCCTCGCTCAGCACGTTCTGGTGGGCGAGCAGGTCCTTGCGCTTGGGGCGCAGCCCCTCGGGTGCCTCGCTGACGACGGCCGCGAGGTCGCCCTCCTTCAGGACGCGCACCGGACGCGGGGGCTCGCCCACGCCGCCCATGCCCTCGGGGAGGGCGGGATGTGAGCCGGCGGTGATGCCGTAGACGTACGTGCTCACTCCTGTTCCTCCTTCTTGCGCGAGCTGGTGGTCCTGCGGGCCCGCGGGCGCGCCTCGGACTGGCTCTCCTCGCGGGACTGCTTGAACGCGTCGGAGATCGTCTCGGCCGCGCCGGACAGCGCCCCCTTGGACTTGCCGCGCGCGCCGGACTCGGTCATCTCACCGACGAGGTCCGGCAGGCCGGGGTTCTTGCGCGGCCCGGCCTCCAGGTCGAGCCGGTTGCACGCCTCGGCGAAGCGCAGATAGGTGTCGACGCTGGCGACGACGACCCGGACGTCGATCTTCAGGATCTCGATGCCGACCAGGGAGACTCGTATGAAGGCGTCGATGACGAGCCCCCTGTCGAGAATGAGTTCCAGGACGTCGTACAGGCCGCTACTGCCGCCTCCGCCGCCGGACTGCTGTGCCGGTACTACGGTCATGCCGGCCGATCCTCCTTGACTGTGGATCTTGACTGTCGATCTTGGCTGTGACTCTTGACTGTGACTCTTGGCTGTGGATCTTGACTGTGGGTGTCTCCGCGGGACGCGGGCCTACCGGCGGTGCGGGTCGGCCCTCCCGCGCTCGTAGCGGCGGACGCGCCGGTAGCCGGTCAGCTCGCCGCGGGGGTCGAGCTCCACGCGGTAGCTGGCGAGCAGGCTCATCGTGTCGGGGACCCTGGCGATCTCCAGGACCTCGACCTCCAGCGTCCAGCCGTCCTCGGTCTGCTCGAACGACGACACGGACTCGGGCGCCATGCCGGTCAGCTCCGCGAGCTGGGTCCGCGCATGACGCAGCACCTGCATGGGGCTGGGCCGGTCCTCCGCCGGTTCCCGCGCCTCCTCCGCTTCCTGCTCCTGCTCCTCCGTCGGCTCCCGTGCCTCGTCCGCCTCGTCGGGCTCGTCGGCTTTTCGGGATGTACGCGAGTTCTGTGTTTTCTGTGTTTTTGCCGTGCTGGATGTGTTCGACATGGCCACCTCGAACACCGAGTGGCCCCACGTCCGTTGACCAAACCTCTCCCGGCCGGTACGCGTCCTCGCCGCCCGTCTCAGCCGTGCAGCGCCGCAAGCCGCCGCCGGGCCGGCCCCAGGGCCCGCCCCCTGCTCATCGCCCCCGCCCAGGGGTCGGTGCGGGCCTGCTCCACGGCGTCCGCGAGGGTCCAGCGTCGGGCGTCGACGGCCGGGTCGGCGAGCTGCTCCCAGGTGAGGGGCATGGCCACGGGCGCGCCGGGCCGGGCGCGCACGGTGTAGGGGGCGACGGCGGTCTGGGCGTAGGCGTTGCGCTGGATGTCGAGGTAGAGCCGGTCGCCGCGGTCCTTCTTGCGGGCCTCGGTGGTCAGCCGCTCGGGTCGGGCGCGGACCAGGGTCTCGGCGATCTCCCCGGCGAAGGCGCGGACCTCGTCGAAGTCCTCGCGGCCGTTCACCGGTACGACGACGTGGACGCCCCTGGATCCGGTGGTCATCGGCACGGACGGCAGCCTCAGCTCGTCGAGCAGCTCCCGCAGGAGGACGGCGGCGTCCCGGACCCGGGCGAAGTCGTCCACCGCCGGGTCGAGGTCGAAGACGAGGCGGTCGGGCCGGTGGACGTCACGGGTCCGGGAGAGCCAGCGGTGCAGGGTGAGGCAGGCCTGGTCGGCCAGGTAGACGAGGGTGGCGGCGTCCTCGCACACGGGGTGGACGACCGTGCCGCCCTCCTTGGGGACCTCGACGCGTTCGATCCACTCCGGGTAGTGCTCCGGGGTGTTCTTCTGCATGAACATGGGCCCGTCGACGCCGTCGGGGTGTCGTTCCAGCATCAGCGGGCGCCCGCGCAGATGCGGCAGCATGAACGGGGCGACGGCCCGGTGGTAGGCGACGAGATCGGCCTTGGTGTACTTTCTGCCGCCGCCGTCACCACCACCGCCCTCACCGTCCCCGTCGGCGGCGGGGAACAGCACCTTGTCCGGCCGGTGGATCTCGACGGTCCGGCGGCCGACCCTCATCGGGTGCGTGTTCCCCATCTCCGACTCCCTTCCGTGGACGCGGGGTTCAGGGCGCGATCGCGTACTCCACCAGGAGCCGCCCGGCCGCCGCGATCGACTCGGCGTCGATGCCCGCCTCGCGCAGCTGCTCCTCCGGGGAGGCCGAGCCCGGCATCGTACGGACGGCGAGGCGGGCCAGGCGGGGCACGGGGCGGCCGTCGAGGAAGGCGTCGAGCACCGCGTCGCCGAGACCGCCCTCCTCTCGGTGGTCCTCGACGGTGAGGATGCAGCCGGTGCGTTCGGCGGCCTCGCGCAGGGTGCGGCGGTCGACGGGCTTGACCGAGTACAGGTCGATCACCCGGACCTGGATGCCCTCGGCGTCCAGCGCCTCGGCGGCCTTGAGGGCCTCGTGGACGGTGACCCCGGCGGCGACGACCGTCAGCCGGTCGGTGTCCGAGGCGCGCAGCACCTTGCTGCCGCCCACCGGGAACTCCTCGGTGGGGCTGTAGAGGACGGGCAGAGCGCCCCTGGACGTCCGCAGATAGCGGATGCCCTCGAGGCCGGCCATGCCGGCGACGAGCCGGGCGGTCTGGTTGGCGTCGCACGGGTACAGCACCGTCGAGTCGTGCACCGCGCGCATCATCGCCAGATCCTCCAGGCCCATCTGCGAGGGCCCGTCCTGGCCGATGGCGCAGCCCGCGTGGGAGCCGACGAGATTGAGGCCGGACCCGCTGACCGAGGCCATGCGGATGAAGTCGTGGGCCCGGGTGAGGAACGCCGCGAACGTGGAGGCGTACGGCACCCAGCCGCGCGCCGCGAGCCCGACCGCCGCGGCCACCAGCTGCTGCTCGGCGATGTAGCACTCGAAGTACCGCTCGGGGTGTTCCTTGGCGAAGAACTCGGCGCGGGTGGAGTCGCCGACCTCGCCGTCCAGGGCGACGATGTCGCCGCGGGCGTTTCCGAGCGCGGCGAGCGCCTGCCCGAAGGCGTCACGGGTGGCGACCTCGTCGCCGGTCTCGAAGCGCGGCAGCTCCAGGTGTCCGGTGCGTACGGCGTGCAGCATCCGGGCGGCGGGCGGCTGCCGGACCTCGACGCGCAGGTCGGTGACGCCGCCGAGTTCCGCGATCGCCTCGTCCGCGTCCTTCAGCGGCTTGCCGTGCAGGCCCTCGCGGTCCTGGACGGCCTCGACGCCCTTGCCCTTGAGGGTGCGGGCGAGGATCACGGTCGGCTGACCCTTGGTGGACGCGGCCTCGCCGTAGGCACGGTCGACGGCGTCCACGTCGTGTCCGTCGACCGTGATCGTGTGCCAGCCGAAGGCGGCGAAACGGCGGGCGTAGGCGTCCAGGTCGTGCCCGTGCCGGGTGGGTCCGCGCTGCCCGAGCCGGTTGACGTCGACGATCGCCGTCAGATTGTCCAGATGCTCGTACGCGGCGTGCTCGGCGGCCTCCCACACCGAGCCCTCGGCGAGTTCGCTGTCGCCGCACAGCACCCACACCCGGTAGCCGGTGCGGTCCAGCCGTTTCCCGGCCAGCGCGATGCCGACGCCGACGGGCAGGCCCTGGCCGAGCGAGCCGGTGGCCGTCTCCACCCACGGCAGCCGCCGGGGCGTGGGATGCCCTTCGAGCCTGCTGCCCAGCTTGCGGAAGGTCATCAGCTCGGTCTCGCTGATCGCCCCGGCGGCCCGGTACGCGGAGTACAGCAGGGGCGAGGCGTGCCCCTTGGAAAGCACGAAACGGTCGTTCCCGGGGTGCTGCGGGCGTTCGAAGTCGTACCGCAGGTGCTTCGCGAGCAGCACCGCCATCAGTTCGGCGGCCGACATCGAGGACGTCGGGTGCCCGGAGCCCGCGGCGCCGGACGCGCGCACGCTGTCCACCCTCAACTGTTGTGCCAGCTCGCTGAGTCGACGGCTGTTCATGACGCTCCTTCCGAACGTTCGGCGTGTCGGGGCCGGCTGCGCTCACGGTCCGCGTCCGCACCCGGCGCTCCCACCGGCATCCTCGCCAGCTCCGGTGACGCCGTGTCCAGGGGAACCGACCAGGACCGTACGAGGCCCAACTGGACGCCCTGGCGGGGCAGTACGGCGTCCAGGAGCCAGTCGGCGGCGACCCGGACACGGTTGCCGGGCATGGCGGCGAGGTGGTAGCCGCGGGCGACCGCGCCGGCGACCGGCCCGGACAGCGGTACGCCGAGGGGGTTGGCGGCGCCCTTGACACCGCCGAGATCCACGACGAAGCCCAGATCGCTGTGGCGGTAGGCCTTCGGCTCACCCCGGCCGAGGGAGGCGGCGACGTTGAGCGCGGCCACCTTGCCCTGCCGCCAGGCGTGTTGCGCGGTCATCGGGGTGTATTGGCCCGGCTTGGTCAGATCGGGCACGGCGGCCGCGTCCCCGCAGGCGAACACCTCGGGCCTGCCGGGCACCTGGAGCGTGGGCTCCACCAGCAGCCGGCCACGCTCCATCGGCAGTCCCAGCGACTCGGCGAGCGGATCGGGCCGTACGCCGACGCACCACACCAGGGTGCGCGTGTCGACGAACTCCCCGTCGCTCAAGCGCACTCCGTCCGGGGTCGCCTCCTTCACGGAGGTCTCCGTGCGCACGTCGACGCCCCGCTGCCGCAGCACCTCGTCGGCGGTCCGCGACAACTTCTCGTCCATCTCGGGCAGCACGCGTTTCGCGATGTCGACCAGCATCCATCGGGGCCGTACGCCTCCGCGCAGCGGCTGCTGCCGGACCAGCGCGTCGGTGAACATCTGGCCCTGGGCGGCCACCTCGGTGCCGGTGTAGCCGGCGCCGACCACCACGAAGGTGCAGCGCGCGCGGCAGCTCTCGGAGTCCTCGCTGCCGGCCGCCAGCTCCACCTGCCGGGTCACGTGGTCCCGGAGGTACAGCGCCTCGGGGAGACCCCGGAAGCCGTGGGCGTGCTCGGCGACGCCCGGGATCGGCAGCAGTTTGTTCACGCTGCCGGCCGCGAGCACCAGCCGGTCGTAGGTCAGCGTGCCGTCCCCGCCCTCGGGATCCGTGTACCGCACGGTGCGCGCGTCGAGGTCGATGTCCCCGGCCTCTCCGAGCACCAGGCGGACATGGCGCAGGGTGCCGGTGAGGGAGACGGTCACCCGGCGTGGTTCCAGGACACCGGCGGCGACCTGGGGCAGCAGGGGCAGATACAGGAAGTAGTCGGTGGGGTTGAGCAGGGTGATGTCGGCCTTGCCGCGGGTCAGCCGCGCGAGGGTGCGGGCGGTCCGGTAGCCGGCGAAGCCGGCGCCGACGATCACGATGCGGGGTCGGCTCACGGTTCGCCTCCGGCGGGGTCGCGCATACGGGGTCCTCAGCGTCCTTGAGGCTCTGGGTCGGGTCCTGTGGCGTACGGATCTTGTGGCGCGCGGATCTTGTCGGCGTACAGATCCTGTGGCGTGCGGATCCTGTTGGCGTACGGACCTTCCGCGTCCCCCTGGTCAAGACGCCCAAACCGCCCGGGCCCGGCCCGTCCACGGGTTTCCGCCCCGGTCCCCGGGTACCCGGACCGCGAACCCGACCCCGTCCCGACCGCACAGGTCGCGGAGGTGCCCCCCATGCCCGAGTACGGATACTTCCTGGCGACCGAGGAGTTCGGTCCCGCGCAGCTGATCGAGCAGGCGAGGATGGCCGAACAGGCCGGATTCGACTGCCTGTGGATCTCGGACCACTTCCACCCGTGGAACGACGCCCAGGGCCAGAGCCCGTTCGTGTGGTCCGTGATCGGCGCGCTCTCCGAGGCCGTGTCGCTGCCCGTCGAGACGGCGGTGACCTGCCCGACCGTGCGGATCCACCCGGCGATCGTCGCGCAGGCGGCGGCGACCAGCGCGGTGCTGGCCGGCGGCCGCTTCCGCCTCGGCATCGGCTCGGGCGAGGCGCTCAACGAGCACATCCTCGGCACCCGTTGGCCGTCGGCGGACGTCCGGCTGGAGATGCTGGAGGAGTCGGTCCAGGTGATGCGGCGGCTGTTCACCGGCGAGGAGGTCACCCACCGCGGCCCGCACTTCACGGTGGAGAACGCCCGCCTCTACACCCTTCCCGACCAGCCCGTCCCGATCGACATCTCCGGCTTCGGCCCGAAGGCCACCGCACTCGCGGCCCGTGTCGGCGACGGCTTCATCACCATGGGCCCCGACGAGGAGCTGGTCACGCAGTACCGCAAGGGCGGCGGGGGCGCGAACCCCGTCAGCGGCGGGACCAAGGTGTGCTGGGGCACCGACCGTGACGCGGCCGTCCGCCGCGTCCGTCACCTCTGGTCGAGCCAGCTCCTGCCCGGCGAGATGGCTCAGATCCTGCCCACCCCGAGCCACTTCGAGCAGCTGGAGCCGCTGGTCACCGAGCAGATGGTGGGCGAGAACACGGTCTGCGGCGACGACGTCGACGAACACGTCGCCGAACTGCGGGCGTTCGCCGACGCCGGCTTCGACCGCGTCTACGTCAGCCAGATCGGGCCGGACCAGCGTGGATTCTTCGACTTCTACCGCACGAAGGTGCTGCCGCGGCTGCGGGACACGGGCTGAGCCGAGGGGCGCCGTGCGGGTGCGGGTGCGGGTGCGTGGGACTTCTCGCGCAGTTCCCCCGCGCCCCTGAAAAAGTGGGGCCGCGCGCCGACGACGCACCCGCACCCGCACCCGCACCCGCCGACAAGAAGGCACCCCCCTTCGGCGATCCCCACTCGATCCCCGCGTTTCGATCACCGTCCCCGCTCGCCCCCAACTACGCTCGTACGCATGGAGATTCTCGGTACCACGCTCCGCATCTGCGTCGAGGACCTGGAAGCGGCGGTCCCCTTCTACGAGAGACTCTCGGGCGGACCGGCGATGCGTTTCGAACGCGGGGGCGTCCAGGTCGCCGCCGTGGGCTGCTTCCTGCTGATGAGCGGCCCGGAGTCGGAGCTTGAGGTCCTGCGGAAGGTCACCGCCACCATCGCCGTCGAGGACGTGGACGAGGCCAACCGGGTCCTCACCGCCTCCGGCGCCCAGGTGCTGGCCGGCCCGATCCCCACCCCCGTCGGCCGCAACCTCATCGCGGTCCACCCCGACGGCTCGGTCTACGAGTACGCGGATCGCAGGGCAACGGGCTAGGGCCCGGATTCCGGGCCCCGGGACCGGCACCCCGTACCGGTCCCGGTCGTCCCATCTCCACCGTCAGTGCCCATCGCTGGTGGTCCCGCCACGCGCCGTCGATGAAGAGGAAGTCCGGCGAGAACCCCTCCAGCCGGAAGCCGCACCGCCGGGCCAGCGCGATCGAGGCGGCGTTGCCCGGCTGGACGTTGATCTCCAGCCGGTGGAGCCCCATGAAGTCGAACGCGTAATCGATGACCAGTCCGAGCCCCTCCCCCATGAGCCCCCGCCCTGCGGCATGCGCGAAGGCCCCGTAGCCGAGGGCGCCGCTGCGGAAGCCGCCCTCCACGATGTTGTTGATGTTGATGAACCCGGCGATCCCCCCGCCGTCCAACTCGCACACCAGGAACCCGACCTTCGTCGGATCCCCGTTGAGCCGCCCCGCGTACGCGGCGTACGCGGCGGGCGTGGTCGGGGGGAACAGCCACGGGTGGTGCAGGTCCCTGCTCTCCCGCACGCGCGCGGTGAACTCGGAGCCGTCCTCGGGCGTGAAGTGACGGATCCCGACGCGGGATCCAGTGATGAGGTGACGAACGTGTCCGGACACCCCGCCACGGTACGTCGGGCCGGGTGTCACCTGCGCCGTCTCATGAAGAACGCTCCGCACACCGCCCCGACCAGGCCCGTCCCCAGCAGCGCCATCCACAGCGGCATGGTGACCTCGGTGACCAGCAGTTCGATCTCGGTGTTCTGGGTGTTCTGGAAGACGAAGACCAGCGCGAGGGCCGCGAGCAGACCCACGAGAACCCGGCCGGGTGTCAGCAGGTCGCCCCACCGCCTGCGCCGGTGCGTCCTCACCCGTTCCGATGTCTTCGGGCTCATGCCTCCAGGATGACGCGGGTCGCCGCGGCCCGCCCGGTGGGACGTCCCGGCCGACGTGGGCGGCCGGTGGTCAGATCAGCGCCGGCTCGTCCAGCGTCAGGGTCCCCGCCTCCGTGTCCAGCTCCGCCGTCACCCCGAACGGGATCGTCAGCGCCCCCTCCCCGTGCCCGAAACCGAACTCCTCCACCATCGGCACCCCGAGCCCCCCGATCCGGTCCACGAGCAGGGCCCGCACCTTCTCGTACGGTTCGCACTCCGCCCAGGAACCGAGAACGATGCCGGCGACGCCGTCGAGCCAGCCCGCGCGCAGGAGCTGGGTGAGGTAGCGGTCCAGGCGGTAGTTCTCCTCGCCGACGTCCTCCAGGCAGAGGAGTGCGCCCCGGGCGGAGGGGCGGGCGTGCGGGTTGCCGAGCTCGGCGGCGAGCAGGCAGAGGCAGCCGCCGAGGAGGACGCCCCGGGCGCGGCCCGGCACCAGGGCGGTGCTCGCCTCGGCGGCCCGGATCGTGCGGACCGTCTCGGGGGCGAACAGGGTGGCGCGCAGATGATCCTGGGCCCGGGCGTTCTTGATGAAGTCGACGCCCGCCGCCATGGGGCCGTGCAGCGTGGCCACCGCGGCGCGGGTGGCGAACGCCTCGTGGAGTGCCGTGATGTCGCTGAACCCCACGAGTGCCTTGGGGCCCGCCGCGCGGATGGCGTCCCAGTCGAGCAGGTCGACCATGCGCTGGACGCCGTAGCCGCCGCGGGCGCAGAGCACGGCGGACACGGACGGGTCGCACCATGCGGCCTGGAGATCGGCGGCCCGGTCGGCGTCCGTACCGGCGAGGTAGGGGAAGTCGGGGTGCCGGTCGAGCGTGTGCGGGGCGACGACGGGGTCGAGGTCCCAGCCGCGCAGGATGTCCAGCCCGGCGCTCAGCCGCTCCTCGGCCACCGGCCCGCTGGGGGCGACGACGGCCACACGGGCACCGGGGGCGAGACGGGCGGGTCGGGTCAGTGGTGTCACTTGGTGAGCTCCAGAGTAGGGATTCCCGGAGGATTCAACCCGAAGACCTGCGCGTACAGCGAAAGCTCCGCCTCCAGCACCCGCACCGTCGTCTCCGCCCGCCGGAATCCGTGTCCCTCCCCCTCGAAGGCGAGGTAGGCGTGCGGCACCCGCCGCTCCTGCATCCTGGCCAGGAACCGCTCGCACTGCGCGGGCGGGCAGATCACGTCGTCCAGGCCCTGGAGCAGCAGGAAGGGAGCGGTGATCCGGTCGGCGTGCTCGCTCGGCGACCGCTCCGCGTACCGCATCGGCTCGTCCGCGAGCGGTCCCACCAGGCTCTCCAGGTACTGCGACTCGAAGTCGTGGGTCTCCCCCGACCCCCAGGTCGTGAGGTCGAGGATGGGGTACAGGATCGTTCCGCAGGCGTAGACGTCGGTCGTGGTGAGGGAGACGGCGGCGGTCCAGCCACCGGCGCTGCCGCCCCTGATAGCGAGCCTGGTCCGGTCGGCGGTGCCCTCGTCCGCGAGGGCGAGTGCCACCGCCGCGCAGTCCTCGACGTCCACGACCCCCCACTGTTCGCGCAGCCGGTTGCGGTACTCCCGCCCGTACCCGGTCGACCCTCCGTAGTTGACCTCGGCCACCCCGATGCCGCGTGAGGTGAAGTAGGCGATCGCCAGGTCGAGGACCAGGGGTGCCCGGCTCGTGGGCCCGCCGTGCGCCCAGATCACGTACGGCGGCAGTTCGGTGCTGAAGGCGACGCAGCCGGGGTGGTGCGGCGGATAGACGTGCGCGTGGATCTCGCGTCCGGCGGGGCCGAGGAAGGAACGGATCTGGGGTTCGGGGTAGAAGGCGGGGTCCACCGGGTCGTCGTGCGCGGCCCCGATCACACGCGCGTCGCCGGTGGCCGCGTCCAGCTCGACCACCTCGTAGGCGCTGCGGGGGCTGGCTCCGATGCCGATGACACGGCTGCCGTGCACGGCGAGCGACGGGGCGAACTCGGTCCACGGCCCGGCGGCGTCGACGACCTGACCGGTGTCCAGGTCGAGGATGCCGAGAGCGGTGGCGCCCCGCCCGTGCACCACGGCGGCGAGCCCGTCGTCCAGGAGCGCGAACCAGCGCCAGCCGATCTTCCACAGCGGCCCGCCGAACTCCTCCTCCCGCGCGCACAGGGCGGTGCGGTCCCCGCTGTCGGGATCGAGCCGGTAGAGGTTCCAGTAGCCGGTGGTGTCGCTGGAGTGGATCAGGGTCCCGTCGGTCGCCCACTCGGCCTGGGCGACCGACTCCTCCGGGCCGCCCGCGACCGTCCGGGGCTCGCCCAGCCGGCCGTCCTCCGTCACCTCGGCGACCAGCAGCGAGGTGCCGTCCCACGGCATGCCCGGATGGTCCCAGGCCAGCCAGGCGGCGCGGCGGCCGTCGGGCGAGAGGCGGGGGCCGGTGACGAACCGCCGGGTGTCGTCGGTGAGTTCGCGGACGGCGCGCCGGTCCTCGGCCGCCGAGCCGTCCAGCGGAACCGCGGCGACGACCCGCCGGACGTCGGTGGGTCCCTCGCCGGTGAACTCCTCCAGGACGCACCACACCTCGCCCCGTTCCGGGTGCGGCTGCGGGTCCACCCAGCGCAGGCCGCCGCCCACGGGCGAGACCGGGGTGAGCGGGACGGGCTCACCGCCCGGTTCGAACCCGTAGAGTCGCTGGTCGGCGTGGTTCACGAAGACCACGAGAGGGCCGGTGTCCCGCATGACGCCGGACCAGGGCATGCCTCCGTACTCCATGACCCGGCTGCGCACGTTCCACGGGGCCGGCAGCACCGACTCCTCCGTGCCGTCCGCCGTCCGCCTGACCAGGGTGCGCCGGCCACCCTCGGCGGGCCGGGGCTCGGTCCACCAGGCCTCGTCGCCGACGAAGCCCACGAACTCGGGTTGGCCGTCGTGCGCCGCGGCGAGCGCCGCGTCGATCGGCGAGGGCCACGCACCGTACGCCAGGGTCTGCATCCTGTCCCCCATCTCCCACGGTCCCCCGTGTGCCATCGCTCAGGCCGTCCGCAGGAAGCGGTCGAGTACGCGGACGCCGAAATGGAGCGCCTCGACCGGGACGCGCTCGTCCACCCCGTGGAACATCGCGGCGTAGTCGAATCCCTCGGGCAGTTTCAGCGGCGAGAAGCCGTATCCGGTGATGCCGAGCCGCGAGAACTGCTTGGCGTCGGTGCCGCCCGCCATGCAGTACGGCACCACATGGCCCTCGGGTGCGAACTCCTCGACGGCGGCCCGCATCCGCGCGTACGTCACCGAGTCCACCGGGGCCTGGAGAGCCACCTCCCGGTGCTCGTACTCCCATTCCACGTCCGGCCCGGTGAGCAGGTCGAGCGTCTCCCGGAACTCGTCCTCGCCGCCGGGGAGGAACCGCCCGTCGACGCGGGCGACGGCCTCCCCCGGAATCACGTTGATCTTGTAACCGGCGTCCAGCATCGTCGGGTTGGCGCTGCCCCGCACGGTCGCCTCGACCAGGGCGGCGGCCGGACCGAGCTTGTCGAGGAGCCGGTCGACGCCGCCGGGGTGGTCGAGGTCGGCGTCGACCCCGTACAGCGCGGCCAGGGCGGTGAGCGCCGCGCGGACGGTCGGGGTGAGCCGCAGCGGCCACTCGTGCGCGCCGATCCGGGCGACCGCGGCCGCCAGCCGGGTCACCGCGTTGGTCCGGTTCACCTTGGAGCCGTGACCGGCCCGGCCGTGGGCGGTGAGCTTCAGCCAGCCGGTGCCGCGCTCCCCGGCCGCGATCGGGTAGATGCTGCGGCCCGCGCCGTCGTGGAAGGTGAACGCCCCCGACTCGCTGATGCCCTCGGTGCAGCCCTCGAAGAGACCGGGGTGCGCGTCGGCGAGGAAGCCGGAGCCGTCCACGGCGCTCGCCTCCTCGTCGGCGGTGAACGCGATCACGATGTCCCTGCGGGGCCGCACGCCGGTGCGTGCCCAGTGCCGGACGACCGCGAGGATCATCGCGTCCATGTTCTTCATGTCGACCGCGCCCCGGCCCCACACCACCCCGTCGCGGATCTCCCCGGAGAACGGGTGCACGGTCCAGTCCGCCGCCTGCGCGGGCACCACGTCCAGGTGACCGTGGACGAGCAGTGCGTCCGCCGACGGGTCGGTGCCCTCGATCCGCGTCACCAAGTTGGTCCGGCCCTCGGTGCGCTCCAGCAGGGTGGGCTCCGGGCCTGCCTCGGCCAGCAGCGCGGCGGCGTACTCGGCGGCGGGCCGCTCCCGGCAGTCCCCGCCGCCGCGGTTGGTGGTGTCGATACGGATGAGGTCGGAGGTGAACCGGACGACCTCGTCCAGCGCCTGCCCCTCCAGGGACTCCGTCTCAGGGGCCCTCGTGGGCTCAGCCATATGTCTCCTCCACCGCGGCCGAGACGATCGTGGTGACCGCCTTGAACGTACGGATTCCCTCGTACATGGTCGGGCTGGTGTACGCGATCCTGCGTTCACCGGTACGGGTCACGCCCGGGACGACCGTCGCGGCCATCGCCAGGTGCTCGGCGTCGAACTCCAGCGCCACGGTGAACGGTCCGCCCCTGACCGGTGCGTGCCGCACGGCGAGCGCGGCGGCCTCCTTCGCCGCCGCGCGGATGTCGGCGGCCGTTCTCACCGGGGTGCGGCACACGGCCGCGTACCGCGACACATGGTCCTTGACCGCCACTTTGAGCGCCTCGGGCGCATACCCCAGGGCGTCCTCGCAGGCCACGTCGTCGCCGGTCACCAGCACCACCGGTACCCCGTACTCGGCCACGACATGCGCGTTGAGCAGCCCCTCGCTGGCCCGCTCCCCGTTCACCCACACCCCGGTGATGGAGTTGGCCAGGTAGGTGTGGGCGAGGACGCCCTCCATGCCGGCGCCCGCGTGGTAGCCCACGAAGGCGATGCCGTCCACGTCACCGTGCTGCACGCCCTCCACCATGGACAGCGCCTTGTGCCGTCCGGTCAGCATCTGCGCGCGCTCGTCCAGCTCCTCCAGCAGCAGATTGCGCATCGTCCAGTGCGCCTCGTTGATCAGCACCTCGTCGGCGCCGCCGTCCAGGAAACCGAGCACGGCGGCGTTCACGTCCGAGGTGAACATCGAACGGCACCGTTCCCACTGTGGTGTCCCCGGCAGGACGTCGGCCGGCCAGGTGACACCGGTGGCGCCCTCCATGTCGGCGCTGATGAGGATCTTCATGGCTCGAACCGTACGCGGTCGCGCCGATCCGTGGCAGACCTGTGGATAACTCTCACCGCCACGGCCCACGGACGCCCCCGGGAGGGCGCCCGGCCCCCTCCGGGGGGCAGGCCCTACGCGGTGCGCCCCGCCACGTACCACCTCGACGGCAGTTCGATCCGGGCGCCGTCCGCCGTGTGCTCGGTGGTGACCAGCGGAAGCTCGCCCTCGGCGACCAGGGTCAGGCCGGCCGCCCGCAGATACCGCGGGACCGCGGCGTCCCCGACCTCGCCCGGGGCGATCCCGTGCCGCAGCACCGGGGCGAGTTTGGCCGGCGGACCGCCGGGGCCCTGAGCGAGGCCCATGAGGACGGGCCGGGCGGCCTCGGCGAGTTCGACGAGGCAGACCCGGCCCCGCTCGCCCAGCAGCGTGGCCACGGTGTCGACGAGACGCTGCCGGTCGTCGGGCTCGCACTGGTGGAGCACGCCGCGTACGTAGACGTTGGCGTCGCCGAGGTCGGCGTGCAGGGCCTCGGCCTGCGCCCGGTCGGCCGCGTCCAGGGCTCGGTACGTGGCCCGGCCGTCGGGGTCGGCGCGGCGGGCCAGGTCGACGGCGGCGGTGGAGAGGTCGACGCCGATCACCCGGGGGAAGCGGTCGGCCAGGTAGCGGGTCTGGGTGCCGTTGCCGCAGCCGAGGTCGACCAGGGGCAGGCCGGGGGCCGTCAGGTGGGGCTCGTACAGGGCGAGATGGACCGCGGCGGTCCGTTCGGGCCCTGCGTCCCAGAAGACCTCGCCCGGTCCGTCCGGAGCCTCCCGCCAGAACCCCTCCCAGGCTTCCCGGTATCGACTCGTCACGCTCATGCCAACCCCCCGAACAGCGTCGCGGCCCACCCTTCCGGCGGCCCAGATCGGTCTACCGCGCCGGGAGCACCGGGGCAAGCGCCGTGCGCGCACCTTCACCCCGCGTCCAGCACCCGCGCGCCCTGCCTGCCCCGTGCGCCCTGTGTTTCCCGTACGCCCTGCGTCCTCCGTAGGGGCGGTGTGCCCCGGCTCGTCCCCGCGTGCCCGCGCGTTCAGCGTCGCCTCGGCAACGTCAGCTCGCACCACACCGTCTTGCCCGCGCCCGTCCGGGTGGTGCCCCACTCCCGGGCCAGGGTGGTCACCACACGCAGCCCGCGGCCGAACTCGTCCGTGGGCGCCGCGCTGAGCAGGGTCGGCAGGGTGGGGTCGTCGTCGTAGACCTCGCACTGCAGGGTGTCCCCGCGGACCAGTCGGAGTTCGACATGACGCCCGCGCGCATGCCGTACGGCGTTGGTGACGAATTCGCCGACCAGGAGCGCGGTGGTGTCCGCGAGACCGTCGAGTCCCCAGACGTACAGCTGTTCGCGGACGACGGCGCGGGCACGGGCCACCTCGACCGGGTCGCGGGTCAGGCGCCACTCGGCCACGTCCTCGGGCTCGATGCCGTTGAGCCGGGCCATCAGCAGGGCCACGTCGTCCTTGCGGCCGCCGCGTGTGTTGAGGGCGCGAATGATGGTGTCGCAGGCATGGTCCATGGAGGCGGCCGGGTGGGCGGCGGACTCGCAGAGGGTGGCGAGTCCGACACCGATGTCCTCGCCGCGCACCTCGACCAGCCCGTCGGTGCACATCACGAGCCGGTCGCCGGGCTCCACACGCACGCGCACCGCCTCGAAGGGCACCCCTCCGACACCGATCGGGGCGCCCGTGGGCAGGTCGAGGAGTTCGCTGCGGCCGTCCACCGCGCGAACCAGCACGGGCGGGATGTGCCCGGCGTTGGCGAGGTGCAGCTCGCCCACGATGGGGTCGTAGACGGCGTAGAGGCAGGTGGCAAGGTAGTGCTCGCCCAGGCGCTGGGCGAGGTCGTCGAGGTTGCGCAGGAGCTGCGCGGGCGGCAGGTCGAGGGCGGCCATGGTCTGCACGGCCGTGCGCAGCTGGCCCATCATCGCGGCCGAGTTGAGGCCGTGCCCCATGACGTCGCCGACGACCAGCGCGGTACGGGCGCCGGGCAGCTTCACCGAGTCGAACCAGTCGCCGCCGACCCTCCCGAGGAGGGTGCCCGGCAGGTAGCGGGTGGCGATGTCGCAGCCCGCCATGTGGGCATCGATCTGCGGGAGCATGCTGTCCTGGAGCGTCTCGGCGACGTTCTCCTGGTAGGTGTACATCCGGGCGTTGTCGAGGACCAGGCCCGCACGGGCGGCGAGTTCGGCGCCGGTCACGCGGTCCATGTCGTCGAAGACCTCGCGCTCCGGGTGGCGCAGCAGGATCATGAATCCGAGCACCACGTTGCGGGCCTTCAGGGGGACGACCAGCATGGAGCGGCCGGTGATCAGCGGCCGGATGTCGCGCTTGTCGAACTGCGCGGCGATCGCGTGCCCCATCTGCTCGCTGATACGGGGCACGAGGACGGGCTCGCCGGTGGTCATGCACTGGAAGAACGGGGTGTGCGCCGGGAACGGCATGGCCTCGCCCACGGGGACGACGTCGTCCCAGCGGCCCGGCTCGTCCGTGTGCTCCAGGGCGACCCGGTGCCACATGGTCGTCGTGTCCGGCACGCCCTCGGGGAAGCCCTCACCCGCGACGACCTGCTCGCGCAGATAGGTGCCGGCGACGTCGGTGAAGCGGGGCACGACCGCCCGGCTGACCTCGACGATGGTCTGCGACAGATCGAGGGAGGTGCCGATGCGCCCGCTGACCTCGTTCAGGAACTCCAGGCGCTCGCGCACGGCCACGTATTCGAGGTCCTGCGCCTCCTCCAGCACCTCCGGGGGGACCGGCAGCCCCTCGGCGACGGCGCGCGCGGCCCGCTCACGACGCGCCCGGCGCTCCGCGCGCCGGGGCACGCCCCAGTCGGGGGTGACCGGAACCCGGTCGTTCTGGCTGAACTCCAGCACCGGATAGCCCAGTTCGAGGACCTGGGCGACGATGCGGGCGCTCTCGCCGACGCTCATGCTGGGCAGGATCTCGGGGAGCCTGCGGGCCAGCTCCTCGGCGCCGGGGAAGTCGGTGTGCAGGGCGAAGCCGGGCGCGATGCGTTCGACGGCGACGGCGGGCCCGTCGTCGTGCCGACGCAGCGCCTCGGCGTCGGCCGCCAGCACGAGAAGGCGCTCCCGGCCGGGGCCGACCAGGGGGTACGCCCACCACAGGACGTCCGTCCGGTCGCGGCCGGCCACGGTGAGCCGGGCGCGGCCCGCCGCCGGGTAGGCGAGGTGTCCGTCGAGGGAGGTCTCCAGGTCGTGCCCGAGTGCGTCGTAGGCGCCGCCGTACACCCCGTGGGGCGGCCTGTCGTACTCGTCCGGGAGGGCGCCGGCGACGGGCAGCAGGTCCAGGGCGGGCCGGCCCGTCGCCTCGTCCCTGGTGGTGCCGAACAGCCGGCGTGCGCCGGTGCTCCAGTGCGAGACGAGGCCGGCGCGGTCGACGACGACCACGGCCAGAGGAATACGGCCGCCCGCGGCCCCCTCCGCCGTGCCGTCACCGGCTCCGAGGCCGGTAGTCGCGCCCGTGTCGGTGCCACGGTCCATGGCCAAGGCCCTCTCTCCCCACGGCTCCCAAGATCTGCGCCGCCCCCACTACCGTACGGCCGCGTAGCGTCGCGATGTGTGGCAATACGCGAATTGCTCCGTGGGAGCCTCCGGCGCACGCGCAGGCCACACGGGCGGCGCGCGATCACCCGCGCGCCCCTCGTCGATGCCCCGCCACACCCCCACCGCAGCCCCACGGCACTCACCGGCCGGCCGGCTCCCCCGGGCTCCGATGACCGTCGAGTCAGTCCGCGTGCCCCAGCCGCACATCCCGTTCCGTCCCGCCGCCGTCGACCTGGAGCACCGTCGCGACGGGGGGATACCCGGTGGCGATGACGGTGTACTCACCGGCGGTGAGGTCGGTGAACCGGAACGTTCCGTCGACGCCGGTGGTGATCGTGTCGACCACGTCCCCGGCGGCGTCCAGGAGCGTCACGCGCGCGTCCTCCACCGGGCGGCCGCCCCCGGCGCGGACCGTACCGAGCAGCACGGCGCCCCCGGCCAGTTCGACGTCCCGGCGGGTCTCGCGGGCGGCGCGGACGGTGACGGGGAAGGCGGCCGGACGGCGGGAGTGGGCGCTCACGGCGAGGGTGTAGTCGCCGGCCGCCAGCTCGGTGACGAGATAGTCGCCCTCGGCTCCGCTGCGGGTCGTCACGACGACCTCTCCGCGCGCGTCGGTGAGGGTGACGGTCGCGTCGCTGACCGCCCGCCCGTCCGCCGTCCGTACGGTCCCGGCCAGGCGTCCCGCGCCGCCGAGCACGATGTCGACCTCGACGGGACCCTCGCCGACGGTGACGCTCACGGCCTGCGGCTGGTGACCGCCGGCGGCCGCGATCAGCACGTACGCCCCCGGCCCGGGGGTCGACAGCGCGTACCGCCCGTCCTCGCCGCTGCCACCCCGCCCGGTCTGCCGTCCTCCGGCGTCGATCAGGGTGAGCGCGGCGCGGGGCACGACCGAGCCGTCGGACTGCTGGACCGTGCCGAGGACAGGGACGCCGGCCTCGTGGGGAGCACGGGCCTGCGGCACCCGGGCCGCGGGCACGGGTGCCGGGGCGGGCCCGGCGGGCACCTCGTCGCAGGGCAGCGGGGTCCTCGCCCTGAGGAAGCAGGCCACGACGGCCCCGAGGACGAGCACCGGCGTGAGGTACAGAAAGAGCTCCGGCACGGTCTCCGCGTAGGCGGCGACATAGGTGTCGCGCAGCGGGGCGGGCAGGGCGTGGACGAGGTCCGGGGTCAGGGAGCCGGGGTCGGGGAGCACGGCTCCCGCGCGCTCGGGCAGGCGGTCGGCGAGGCGGGCGGTGAGGAGCGCGCCGACGGCCGCCACACCCACGGCGCCCCCGATCTGCCGGAAGTAGTCGCCGGCGGCGGTGGCTGCCCCGACGTCGGCGGGGCGTACGGAGTGCTGCACCGCGAGGACCAGGACCGGCATCACCATGCCGATGCCCGCGCCGAGGACGGCCGTCCGGATGCCGAACTGCAGCGGGGGGGTGTCCGGCCCCAGGCGGGACAGCAACCAGACGCCGAGGGCGGCGAGGGCGCCGCCGAGCACCGGGTACGTCCGGTAGTGCCCGGTACGGGCGATGAGCCGACCGCAGACGACGGACGCGCCGACGATGCCGGCCGTCATCGGCAGCATGAGCAGCCCGGACGCGGTGGCGGAGATCCCGCCGACCATCCGCAGTTGGTTCGGCAGGTAGCCGGCGGTGGCGAAGAGGGCGACACCGACGGTGCTCCCCACGAGGCCCGTCACCAGGAAGACCGGGTCCCTGAACAGCCGCAGGGGAAGCAGGGGCTGGACCGCGAACCGCTCGACGACGAGGAGCAGCGCGGTCGCCAGGACCGCTCCGGCGGCGAGGGCGAGGACCGGCCGTGAGTTCCAGGCGTAGGAGGTGCCGCCCCAGCCTGCCAGCAGCACCAGGCAGGTCGAGACGACGGCGAGCAGCAGGGTGCCCAGGATGTCGAGGCGCCCCCTGGCGGCGGTCCTGACCGGCCGCAGCGCGAAGGTGACGACGGCCAGCGCGAGGAGCCCGCAGGGCACGTTGAGGTAGAAGCACCAGCGCCAGGAGAGGTGGTCGGTGAGCCAGCCGCCCAGGAGCGGGCCGACGACGGAGGCGAGGCCGAACGCGGCCCCGACGACGCCCAGATGACGGCCGCGGCTGCGGGACGGCACGAGTTCGGCGACGATCGCCTGCACACCGATCATGAGGCCGCCGGCGCCGGCTCCCTGGAGCGCGCGGAACGCGATGAGCTGGTCCATGGTGCGGGCGTGTCCGGCGAGGGCGGAGCCGGCCACGAAGAGCACGAGCGCGCACTGGAACACGCCCTTGGGGCCGCGGAGTTCGCTCAGTGCGGCATGGACGGGCACGGCGACCGCGGCGGTGAGGAGGTAGGCGGTGATCGCCCAGGACATCCGGTCGACGCCGCGCAGCTCGCCGACGATCTCGGGGAGGGCGGTGGCGACGGCCATCTGCTCCAGCGCGGCGAGGAGCAGGACGAGGAGGAGGGCGCAGAAGACCAGCCGGACCCGGTGCGGACCGTGCGGAGGAGGTCCGTCCGCCGGTGGCGGTGCAGCGGGTGTGGTGGCCGGTTCGTCCTTCACCAGTGTGATCGCGCCCATGCGTACCGCTCCCCTCGTCGCACTTACCGCACAATTCCCGCGATAAGCGGGAACTGTCGGCAAGTGCGACGAGTTACGGCATTCCGGCGCGCGTCACGGAGATCCACCCGAACCGGTGAGGGCGGCAACGCACCCGCGGGGCGCGCCCGTTGGGCGGGGCACCGCGGGCCCGGCGGCCCCTGACCGCGGTGCCTACTTCTCCACCTCGGCGGCGAGGTTGGCGAGCAGGGCGTCGTAGATCCGGGCGAGGCCCTTGGGGGCGAAGGTCTTCTCGAAGAAGCCGCCGATGCCGCCGGCGCCCTGCCAGGTGGTGGTGACGACGACGCGGGAGCTGCCCTCGCCGGCCGGGGTGACCCGCCAGACGGTGACCATGGAGGAGTTGCGGTCCTTCTCGACGAGTTCACCGTCGGAGGGCTCGGTGACCTCCAGCAGGCAGTCGCGGACGCGCTTGCTGGTCGCCTGGAGCTTCCAGTGGACGAGGGTGCCCTCGCCGTCGCCGCCCTCGCGCACCTCGTACTCGCTGAAGTGCTGCGGCATCAGCTTCTCGCGCGCGCCGTTGTACTCGGCCAGGGTGTCGAACACCGTCTCCGCGTCCGCCGCTACGACTCGTTCGGTCGTGGCCTCGACCTGCGCCATTGCACTTCCTCCAGCACTTGGTAACTCGGGGATGTGCGGAAAGCCAACCACCCCCCGCCCGGAGGGCCCAAATCGGGGTGCCCCAAGGGACCGCGGCCGCCTGCCCGGAAGACCCCCGACGAGACCTCCACACGATGTTCGAAAGCCAGTTCGCACGATCAAGAGAACATGTGTTCTATTCTGAGGACAGAGCGACCGAGGAGGCGTCCATGCGCTGGGACCATCTGGCCGAGAACCCCGCCACGGCCCGGGACGCCGCACTGTTCGGCACGGACCTGGTGACGAGCCGCACCTTCGACACTCCCGAGTTCCGCGGCATGACCTTCCACGAGGTCCGGGCGAGGACGATCGTGAACCGGGTGCCGGGAGCCTCCCGGATGCCGTTCGAATGGACGGTGAACCCCTACCGGGGCTGCGCGCACGCGTGCGTCTACTGCTTCGCCCGCAAGACCCACAGCTATCTGGACCTCGACACGGGCCTCGACTTCGACTCGCAGATCGTCGTGAAGGTCAACGCGCCCGACCTGCTGCGCCGGCAGCTGGCCTCACCGCGCTGGCACGGCGAGCACATCGCGATGGGCACCAATGTCGACTGCTACCAGCGCGCGGAGGGCCGCTACCGCCTGATGCCGGGCATCATCGCGGCCCTGCGCGACCACGCCAACCCCTTCTCGATCCTCACCAAGGGCACGCTGATCCTGCGCGACCTGGACCTGATCCGGCAGGCGGCGGAGGTCACCGAGGTCGGCCTGTCGGTCTCCGTCGGCTTCACCGACCACGACCTGTGGCGCACGGTCGAACCGGGCACGCCCGCGCCCGAACGCCGACTGGACGTCGTCCGCGCCTTCACCGAACTGGGCATCGGCTGCGGGGTGCTGATGGCCCCCGTACTGCCCTTCCTCAGCGACCACCCCGACCGGCTGCGCGAGACGGTCCGGGCCGTCGCCGCCTCCGGCGCCACCTCCGTGACCCCGCTGGTGCTGCATCTGCGGCCCGGCGCACGTGAGTGGTACATGGCCTGGCTGGAACGCCATCACCCCCGTCTCGTACGGCGTTACGAGCTGCTGTACGCGGAGGGCGCCTACGCCCCGAAGTGGTATCAGCGGCAGATCACCCGTCAGGTCCACGAACTGGCCGAGGAGTACGGCATGGGTGCCCGGCGCGCGGGGCCGCCGCGACGGCTGCCGGTGCGCGAGCGTCCCGCGCCGGAGCCGGCCCCGCCCACGGAACCGACCCAGCTGACCCTCCTCTGAATCCGCCTCGGAGAGCATCCGGGCGCTTCTGCCGCCCCGAACGGGTCAAGTGTCGGTGGAACGCGTTCTTCGCGGGGCCCGGTTCGGGACGATGCGACGAAGGCCGTGGCGTGCACGGCCCGAAATCCTCCGTCCCTGGGAGGCCTGACGATGAAGAAACGCACAGCTGCTCTGTGCGGTGCCGTCGCCGTGCTGGCCGGAATGGTCACCGCGGTCCCGGCCGGCGCGAGCGGCGCTTCCGCCGCCGCCCCGATGGCGAAGCCGGCCTGGAAGAAGTGCGCCACCGCCGACTACCCGAAGCTCCAGTGCGCCTCCCTGAAGGTGCCGCTGGACCACGGGAAGCCGAACGGCAGAAAGATCACCCTCGCCCTCTCCCGCGTCCCGCACACCGCGAAGAAGTACCAGGGCCCTCTGCTGGTCAATCCGGGCGGGCCCGGCGGCAGCGGCCTCACCCTCGCCGGGTTCGTGGCGTCCTCGCTGCCGAAGAAGGTGGCGGCGCAGTACGACGTCATCGGCTTCGACCCGCGCGGCGTCGGCGCCAGCAAGCCCGCGCTGAACTGCCGGCCGGGCCACTTCGCCGCGGTGCGCCCGGACTCCGTGCCGAGCACGCCGAAGGCCGAGCGGGCCAATCTCGCGCGGGCGAAGGCCTTCGCCAAGGCGTGCGCCAAGAAGTACGCGGACGTGCTGCCGTACATCGACACGGTCAGCGCGGCGAAGGACCTGGACGCCATCCGCGCGGCGCTGGGCGCCAAGAAGATCAACTACTTCGGGTACTCGTACGGCACCTACCTGGGCGCCGTGTACGCCAAGCTCTTTCCGCACCGTGTACGGCGGGCGGTGCTGGACTCCGTCGTGGACCCCACGGGGGTCTGGTACGACGGCAACCTCCAGCAGGACCGGGCCTTCAACGACCGCCACCGGGCCCTGATGGCCTGGATCGCCCGGCACCACGGGACGTACCGGCTCGGCACCGATCCGGAGAAGATCGAGGCCAAGTGGTACGCGATGCGGTCGGCGCTGGCCGAGCGGCCCGCGGACGGCAGGGTGGGCGCCTCCGAGCTGGAGGACATCTTCATGCCGGGCGGCTACTACAACGGCTACTGGCCCTATCTCGCCGAGGCGTTCGCGGCCTTCGTGAACAAGAAGAACGACGATCCGCTGGTCGAGGCGTACGAGAACTTCGGCGCCGTCGACGCGGCCGGCGACAACGGCTACAGCGTCTACGCCTCGGTCCAGTGCCGTGACGCGCACTGGACCCGCGACTGGAACGAGTGGCGCGAGGACAACTGGGCGATGTACGAGAAGGCGCCGTTCATGACCTGGAACAACGCCTGGTACAACGCACCCTGCGCGTTCTGGCCCACCGCGTCCCTGGACCCCGTGGACGTCTCCAACACCGCACTGCCGCCGGTCCTGATCCTCCAGGCGACGGACGACGCGGCCACCCCGTACGAGGGCGGGGCCGTCACCCACCAGCTGCTGCGCGGCTCCAGTCTGGTCGTCGAGGAGGGCGGCGGGAACCACGGCATCTCGCTGAGCGGCAACGCCTGCCTGGACAAGCACCTGGCGGCCTACCTGACCGACGGCACGGTGCCGCGCGGCCAGGGCCTGACCGACGCCACCTGCAAGAAGCTCGCCGATCCCAAACCCCTGAAGAACAAGTCCGCGTCCACCTCCTCCCGGGGCTCGACGCTGCACGGCCTGCTGGGGTTCCGCGGCTGAGCCCGGCCGCGGGCGCCCCGGAAAACCACGGGACTCCCGCGGCCACCCCGCCTAGGGTGCCGCCATGAACGGCACCCCCACCGGCCCCTTCGGCCTGCGTGTCCGCGCGATGACACCATCCGACTGCCGCCCCGTGGCCGAGATCCGCGTGGGCGGCTGGCGCAGCGCCTACGCCGGTCTCGTCCCGCGGTCGTACCTCGACGCGATGGACGTGGCGGAGGACGCCGAGAAGCGCCGCCTGATGCTGGCGAAGTCCGGCAACCCCGTGGTGAACCTGGTCGCCGAGCGGGCCGGCGACATCATCGGCTGGGCTGCGTACGGCCCCTACCGCGACGGCGAAATCCGTACCGGGGACGCCGAGTTGTACGCGCTGTACACCCGGCCGGGCCACCTGGGCACCGGAGTGGGCACCGCGCTGCTGCGGGAGACCACCGAGCGCTGCGCGGCGGCAGGCCACGGCGCCATGCTCCTGTGGGTACTGAAGGACAACACCCGCGCCCGCCGCTTCTACGCGCACCACGGCTTCACCGCGGACGGCACCGAGGAGCCGTTCGAGGCCGACGGGACGAAGGTGCCGGAGGTCCGGTACGTGAAGGCCCTCGGCGCCGACAGGCCCTAGCGCTGCCCGGGGATGCGCGCCAGCGCCCGCACCGCCGCCTCCGCGAGCCGCGGATGCGCGAGCGCCTCGTTCAGTACGGGCCCGGCACGGGTGTCCCCGAGGGCGCCCAGCCCCTCCACGCACGCGAGCGCCACCCGGCGGTAGGGGTCGTGCGGTCCCAGTCGGCGGCGGAGGGTGGTGATCAGCGCCGGGACGGACTCGGGGGCGCGGAGTTCGGTGAGCAGGCGCACCGGGTGCAGCGCGTAGGCGACCCGGAGTTCGTTCGTCGCGAGGGCGGCCGCGGCGCGCGCGGTGCGCGGGTCCCCGAGCCGGGCCAGCGCGTAGGCCGCGGAGGCGCAGCGCGGCGGATCGCGGTGGTTGAGCAGGAGGACGAGGGACTCGAAGGCCCGGCGGTCCCCCGCGAGGCCCAGCCGGAACGCGGCCAACTCCCGCGCCCAGAGCGGCTGCCCCTGCTCCACGAGCACGCCCGCCAGTTCGTCCAGGTTCTCGGTCAGGACGAGCCTCTCGCATCCCGCCGCGCCGCCCGACTCGCTCCGCACACGCTCCGTGAGTGATCGCAACTCCTCGTCCATGTCGACGAGCGTACGGGCGCCGGGCACGCTTGGGGGACGTACGTCACAAACACGAGGGCTGGCGTGCTCGTTACCCACCGGTTAAGCTCAGACGAGCGAGTTACCCACTCGTGATCGCTCCCGACGGTTTGGTGACGCAGCCGTCGAGAGCACAGTCGGTTCGGTACCTGGAGTACCAGTACGGTTCGGCCTCGGGACAGGGCCGGTCGGTTCAGCCGTTCCCCCGGGCGTGTGCATGCCCGCGGCGACGGCACCGGGCGTGTGCGTTCATCAGCCCGGCACCATCCAACACCCGCACGCCACGCGCCGGTTGCGCGCACTTCGCGTACCCGCGGCGCTTCCCTCAGTCGTCACCACATCCTGGAGTCCCGCGATGGCCACTCCCCTTTCCGACTCGTCGTTGTCCCCGCAGTCCCCGTTCAGGACGATCGCCGTGATCGGCCTCGGCACCATGGGCACCGGTATCGCCGAGGTGCTCGCCCGGGCCGGCCGCGAGGTCGTCGGCATCGACATCAGCGAGGCCGCGGCGGCCCGTGCCGTCGCCGCGCTGGAGGCCGCCACCGAGCGTGCCGTGGCCCGCGGGCGCCTCACCGAGCAGGAGCGCGGCGACGCCCTGGCCCGCTTCCGCACCTTCACCGACCTCCAGGCGGCGGCCGACGCCGACCTGGTGATCGAGGTGGTCCCGGAGTCGTACGAGATCAAGCAGCAGGTCTTCCGTGAGCTGGACGCGATCGTGCGCCCCGACGCCGTCCTCGCCACCGGCACCAACGCCCTGTCGGTGACGCGGCTGGCCGCCGAGTCGGCGCGTCCGGAGCGGGTGCTCGGGCTGCACTTCTTCAACCCGGCGCCCGCGATGAAGCTGGTCGAGGTCGTCTCCTCGGTGCTGACCGCGCCCCAGGCGGTCGCCCGGGTCACCGATCTCGCCCTCGACCTCGGCAAGGAGCCCGTCGCGGTCGGCGACCGGCCCGGATTCGTCGCCGACGGGCTGCTGTTCGGCTACCTCAACCAGGCCGCCGCGATGTACGAGGCGAAGTACGCCTCCCGCGAGGACATCGACGCGGCGATGCGGCTCGGCTGCGGTCTGCCGATGGGTCCGCTGGCCCTGCTGGACATGATCGGTGTCGACACCGCGCGCACGGTCCTGGAGGCCATGTACGCGGCCTCGCACGACCGGCTGCACGCGCCGGCGCCGATCCTGCGGCAGCTCAGTGAGGCGGGGCTGACCGGCCGCAAGTCGGGGCGCGGCTTCTACACCTACGAGGCCCCCGGCTCCGCCGGCGTCGTGCCGGACGCGCTGACGCCGTCGGACGGGACCGCCGCGGCCGCCGGGCGCACCGTCCGCTCGGTGGGTGTCGCGGGCTCCGGGACCATGGCGTCCGGGATCGCCGAGGTGTTCGCGAAGTCCGGGTACGAGGTCGTGCTGGCCGCACGCACCGAGGAGAAGGCGCAGGCCGCGAAGGCCCGTATCGGCAAGTCGCTGGCACGCTCCGTCGACAAGGGGCGGATGACGGTCGAGGCCGCCGCCGAGACCCTGGACCGGATCACCCCGGCCGGCTCCTACGACGCCTTCGCGGACGTCGATCTGGCGCTGGAGGCCGTGGCCGAGGACCTGGAGGTCAAGCGGCAGCTGTTCGCGGCCTTCGACAAGGTCTGCAAGCCGGGCGCGATCCTCGCCACCACCACCTCCTCGCTGCCCGTCGTCGCCTGCGCCCGCGCCACCTCGCGCCCGCAGGACGTGATCGGGATGCACTTCTTCAACCCGGCGCCCGCGATGAAGCTGGTCGAGGTGGTCCGCACGGTCCTGACCGCCGACGACGTCCACGCCACCGTCCGCGAGGTGTGCGCGAAGATCCGCAAGCACCCCGTGGACTGCGGCGACCGGGCCGGATTCATCGTGAACGCGCTGCTGTTCCCGTACCTGAACAACGCGATCAAGATGGTCCAGGAGCACTACGCGACGCTGGACGACATCGACGCGGCCATGAAGCTGGGCGGCGGCTACCCGATGGGCCCGTTCGAACTGCTGGACGTGGTCGGGCTGGACGTCTCGCTGGCCATCGAGAAGGTCCTGCACCGCGAGTTCCGCGACCCGGGACTGGCCCCGGCGCCACTGCTCGAGCACCTGGTGGCCGCGGGCTGCCTCGGCCGCAAGACGGGCCGCGGCTTCCGCGAATATGCCAAGCGCTGAGCCGGCGGACGCCGGGCACGGAGCACCCCCGGGCCCGGCGTCCGCGCCGGGCCCGGCCGAGGGGTGGGGCCGGGCGGGCCGCGCGTCGGCGGGCACGGACTGGGGCGGGCTGCTCGGCCCGGGCAGCCGCCCCCCGTACGCCCGGTCCGCCTCCCCCGCGGCCGGCCGGTCCCCCGTCCCGCCCTCCGCTGCCCCTGCCGCTCCCCCGTCCGAGCAGGGCGGGGGGATGGCCGGACACGCGCACTCTCCTGCACGGATGCAGTACGTTCGGGGCATGTCCCAGCCCGCCAAGTCCTCACGTACGCCAGCTGCGCCCGACGCTCCGGAGAGCGCCGCGGGGAGCCGTGCCGCCGCCCAACGCCTCAAGATGCGCCGGGAACTGGCGGCCGCGGCCATGGAGCTGTTCTCGACCAAGGGGTACGAGGCGACCACCGTCGACGAGATCGCCGCGGCGGCCGGGGTCGCCCGCCGCACGTTCTTCCGCCACTTCCGCTCCAAGGAAGAGGCGATCTTCCCGGACCACGACGACACCCTGATCCGGGCGGAGGCGGTGCTCAACGCGGCGCCTCCGCACGAGCACCCGCTCGACACGGTGTGCCGCGGCATCAAGGAAGTCATGAGGATGTACGCGGCCCGGCCGGAGATCTCGGTCGCCCGCTACAAGCTGACCCGCGAGGTCCCCACCCTGCGGGAGGCGGAGATCGCCTCCGTGGCCCGCTACGAGCGGCTGTTCACCCGTTACCTGCTGGGCCACTTCGACGAGAACGCCCACCACGACGCCGGCAACGACGATCCGCTGCTCGCCGAGGTGGCCGCGTCGGCGGTCGTCACCGCGCACAACCACGTGCTGCGCCGGTGGCTCAGGTCCGGCGGGCAGGGCGACGTGGAGGCGCAGCTCGACCACGCCTTCGCCATCGTGCGCCGGACGTTCGGCACCGGCATCGGCGCCGGCCGCACCCTGGCACCCGAGCCGGCCGCCGCGACGGCCTCCACCCACGGCGAGGTCCTGGTGACGGTCGCCCGTACCGATGCCCCCCTCGACGAGGTCATGCGGACCATCGAAGAGGCGCTCCGCGACCGCTGAGCCCGACCCGGAACCACCTTTTACTCATCGGTAACTGTGAGGACGGCCACCCTGCGGGGTGGCCGTTTTGCCATGTCAGAGGCCCTTTTCGACCGCCGCCTGATCGATCATCGCTCACGTGTTACGTAAAGATTTCACCTGAGCGAAGTTTCTGGCACTCGGTGCCTTGCGGGGTGACACGGCGTGCCATACGTTGAAGGGAGTCCGGGCGGCCGGCGGGCGGAGAACTCCCGTACGCCGACTGTCCCCGCAGACCACGGTCCGCGCGCCCGGACGCCTGCGTCACAGGCACCCTTCCGCGCCACAAAGCGCCGCCACAGCACCACCTCCGCCGGACCGACGGCACCACGCCCACCAGTTCAGCACCCGACGTAACCCTCAGCAGCGTCTTCCCTCAGGACGCTCGTCGCCGGAGGCACCACCGTGAAGGAAATCCTGGACGCGATCCAGTCGCCGGACTCCACGTCCGCCGACTTCGCCGCTCTGCCGCTCCCCGAGTCGTACCGCGCGATCACCGTGCACAAGGACGAGACGGAGATGTTCGCGGGGCTCACCACCCGTGACAAGGACCCCCGCAAGTCGATCCACCTCGACGAGGTCCCGCTGCCGGAGCTCGGCCCGGGCGAGGCCCTGGTGGCCGTCATGGCCTCCTCGGTCAACTACAACTCCGTGTGGACCTCGATCTTCGAGCCGCTGTCCACCTTCGGGTTCCTGGAGCGCTACGGCCGCACCAGCGAGCTGGCCAAGCGCCACGACCTGCCGTACCACATCATCGGCTCCGACCTCGCGGGCGTCGTCCTGCGCACCGGCCCGGGCGTCAACTCCTGGAAGCCCGGTGACGAGGTCGTCGCGCACTGCCTCTCCGTCGAGCTGGAGTCCTCCGACGGCCACAACGACACGATGCTCGACCCCGAGCAGCGGATCTGGGGCTTCGAGACCAACTTCGGCGGGCTCGCGGAGATCGCGCTCGTCAAGTCCAACCAGCTGATGCCGAAGCCCGACCACCTCAGCTGGGAGGAGGCCGCCGCTCCGGGGCTGGTCAACTCCACCGCGTACCGGCAGTTGGTCTCCCGCAACGGCGCCGGCATGAAGCAGGGCGACAACGTGCTGATCTGGGGCGCCAGCGGCGGCCTGGGCTCGTACGCCACCCAGTTCGCGCTGGCGGGCGGCGCCAACCCGGTCTGTGTCGTCTCCAGTGAGCAGAAGGCGGACATCTGCCGCTCGATGGGCGCCGACGCGATCATCGACCGCACCGCCGAGGACTACAAGTTCTGGAAGGACGAGACCACCCAGGACCCCAAGGAGTGGAAGCGCTTCGGCAAGCGCATCCGCGAGCTCACCGGCGGCGAGGACATCGACATCGTGTTCGAGCACCCCGGCCGCGAGACCTTCGGCGCGAGCGTCTTCGTCACCCGCAAGGGCGGCACCATCACCACCTGCGCCTCGACCTCGGGCTACATGCACGAGTACGACAACCGCTACCTGTGGATGTCGCTGAAGCGGATCATCGGCTCGCACTTCGCGAACTACCGCGAGGCATGGGAGGCCAACCGCCTCATCGCCAAGGGGAAGATCCACCCCACCCTGTCGAAGGTGTACTCGCTGGAGGACACCGGCCAGGCGGCCTACGACGTGCACCGCAACCTCCACCAGGGCAAGGTCGGCGTCCTCGCGCTCGCCCCCGAGGAGGGCCTCGGCGTGCGCGACCACGCCAAGCGCGCCCAGCACATCGACGCCATCAACCGCTTCCGGAACATCTGAGGTCGAGGCATGAGTGAGCGTCAGCCCGCCACAGGCGGCAAGCGGGAGGCCACGCCTCCGGCGCCGAAGGAGAGGGACCGGCCGTGGCTCATGCGGACGTACGCCGGTCACTCCACGGCCGAGGCGTCCAACGAGCTGTACCGGCGCAACCTCGCCAAGGGGCAGACGGGTCTGTCGGTCGCCTTCGACCTGCCGACCCAGACCGGCTACGACTCCGACCACGTCCTCGCCCGCGGCGAGGTCGGCCGGGTCGGCGTCCCGGTGGCCCATCTCGGTGACATGCGCAGGCTGTTCCAGGACATCCCCCTGGAGCAGATGAACACCTCGATGACCATCAACGCCACCGCCATGTGGCTGCTGGCGCTCTACCAGGTCGTCGCCGAGGAGCAGGGTGCGGACGTCACGCAGCTCCAGGGCACGACACAGAACGACATCGTCAAGGAGTACCTGTCGCGGGGCACGCACGTGTTCCCGCCGGGACCCTCGCTCCGGCTGACGACGGACATGATCGCGTACACGGTCTCCCACATCCCGAAGTGGAACCCGATCAACATCTGCAGCTACCACCTGCAGGAGGCGGGCGCCACGCCGGTCCAGGAGATCGCGTACGCGATGTCCACGGCGATCGCGGTACTGGACGCCGTGCGGGACTCCGGGCAGGTCCCGGCCGAGAAGTTCGGTGACGTCGTCGCCCGGATCTCCTTCTTCGTGAACGCGGGCGTCCGCTTCGTCGAGGAGATGTGCAAGATGCGGGCGTTCGGCCGGATCTGGGACCGGATCACCCGCGAGCGGTACGGCATCGAGAACCCCAAGCAGCGGCGCTTCCGCTACGGCGTCCAGGTCAACTCCCTCGGGCTGACCGAGGCGCAGCCGGAGAACAACGTCCAGCGGATCGTGCTGGAGATGCTGGCCGTGACGCTCTCCAAGGACGCGCGGGCCAGGGCGGTGCAGCTGCCGGCCTGGAACGAGGCCCTGGGGCTCCCCCGGCCCTGGGACCAGCAGTGGTCGCTGCGGATCCAGCAGGTGCTGGCGCACGAGAGCGATCTGCTGGAGTACGAGGACATCTTCGAGGGCTCCCACGTCATCGAGGCGAAGGTGGCCGCGCTGGTCGAGGAGTCCTTCGCCGAGATCGGGCGGATCCAGGAGATGGGCGGCGCGATGGCCGCCGTCGAGTCCGGCTACCTCAAGTCGCAGCTGGTCTCCTCGCACGCCGAGCGCCGCGCCCGGATCGAGTCCGGTCAGGAGAAGATCGTCGGCGTCAACATCTACGAGTCGACGGAGCCGAACCCGCTGACCGCCGACCTGGACGCGGCGATCCAGACGGTCGACCCGGCGGTCGAGGCTCGGGTGATCGCGTCGCTGCGGAACTGGCGCGACACGCGCTACCAGCCGCCCTTCAACCACCCGCGTCCGTGCAAGGCGCTGGAGCGGCTCAAGGAGGCCGCGAAGGGCACGGACAACCTCATGGAGGCCACCCTGGAGTGCGCCCGCGCCGGGGTCACGACCGGTGAGTGGGCCGGGGCCCTGCGCGAGGTGTTCGGGGAGTTCCGGGCACCGACCGGTGTCTCGTCGGCGCCGGTGGCCGTCCCGGCCGAGGAGGGCTCGGCGATGTCGGAGGTCCGCCGCAAGGTGGAGCTGACGGCGAAGGACCTGGGTGTCGGCAAGCTCCGCTTCCTCGTCGGCAAGCCGGGCCTGGACGGGCACTCCAACGGGGCCGAGCAGATCGCCGTGCGGGCCCGTGACGCGGGCTTCGAGGTGGTCTACCAGGGCATCCGGCTCACCCCGGAGCAGATCGTGGACGCGGCCCTCGCCGAGGACGTGCACGCGGTCGGCCTGTCCATCCTCTCCGGCTCGCACGCCCAGCTGGTCCCGGACGTGCTGGACCGGCTGCGGGAGGCGGGCGCCCACGACATCCCGGTGATCGCCGGCGGGATCATCCCGAACGCGGACGCCGCGCAGCTCAGGGCCGCCGGAGTGGCCGCCGTGTTCACCCCGAAGGACTTCGACATCACCGGGATCATCGGCCGTATCGTCGACGAGATCCGCAAGGCCAACACGCTCGACCCCCTGGAGGTCCCCGCATGACCAGCCCTGTTCCGCAGGTGAACCGCCTTCGTCCGCGGCGCTCCTGCCTCGCGGTGCCGGGAAGCAACCCCCGCTTCCTGGAGAAGGCCCAGGGCCTCCCGGCCGACCAGGTCTTCCTGGACCTGGAGGACGCCTGCGCCCCGCTCGCCAAGCCCGAGGCGCGCCACACCATCGTCAAGTTCCTCAACGAGGGCGACTGGACCGGCAAGACCCGGGTCGTGCGGGTCAACGACTGGACGACGGAGTGGACGTACCGCGATGTCGTGACCGTCGTCGAGGGCGCCGGCCAGAACCTCGACTGCATCATGCTGCCGAAGGTGCAGACGGCCCAGCAGGTCGTCGCCCTCGATCTGCTCCTCACCCAGATCGAGAAGACGATGGGCTTCGAGGTCGGCAAGATCGGCATCGAGGCGCAGATCGAGAACGCGCAGGGCCTGAACAACGTCAACGAGATCGCCACCGCCTCCCAGCGCGTGGAGACGATCATCTTCGGCCCGGCCGACTTCATGGCGTCGATCAACATGAAGTCGCTGGTCGTGGGCGAGCAGCCCCCCGGCTACCCGGCGGACGCCTACCACTACATCCTGATGAAGATCCTGATGGCGGCCCGCGCCAACAACCTCCAGGCGATCGACGGTCCCTACCTGCAGATCCGCAACGTGGACGGCTACCGCGAGGTCGCCCGGCGCGCCGCCGCGCTCGGCTTCGACGGCAAGTGGGTGCTGCACCCCGGCCAGGTCGAGGCGTCCAACGAGATCTTCTCGCCCTCGCAGGAGGACTTCGACCACGCCGAGCTGATCCTGGACGCGTACGACTGGTGCACGTCCGAGGCCGGCGGCAAGAAGGGCTCGGCGATGCTCGGCGACGAGATGATCGACGAGGCCAGCCGCAAGATGGCGCTGGTCATCTCCGGCAAGGGGCGGGCCGCCGGCATGCAGCGGACGTCGAAGTTCGAGATCCCGGAGGGCTGAGCGCGATGCAGTTCGGACGCACCTACGAGGAGTTCGAGGTCGGGGCGGTCTACAAGCACTGGCCCGGGAAGACGGTCACGGAGTACGACGACCACCTCTTCTGTCTCCTCACGATGAACCACCACCCGCTCCACATGGACGTCAACTACGCCGAGAAGACGACCGACTTCGGCAAGAACGTGGTGGTCGGGAACTACATCTACTCGCTGCTGCTGGGCATGTCCGTGCCGGACGTCTCGGGCAAGGCGATCGCCAACCTGGAGATCGAGTCGCTGCGGCACGTGGCGCCGACCTTCCACGGCGACACGCTGTACGGCCAGACGACCGTGCTCGACAAGTGGCCGTCGAAGTCGAAGGACGACCGCGGCATCGTGTACGTGGAGACCAAGGGCTACAAGCAGGACGGCACGCTGGTCTGTGTGTTCCGTCGCAAGGTCATGGTGCCCACCGAGACCTACATCAAGGAGCGCGGCGGCGAGCAGCCGGGCCGCCCCGAGCTCAGGGAGCAGGAGAAGTAGCCATGGCACGACTCGCCCAGACCCACGGTCTCACGGACGTCCAGCAGGAGATCCTGTCCACCGTCCGTGACTTCGTGGACAAGGAGATCATCCCGGTCGCGACGGAGCTGGAGCATCGCGACGAGTACCCGCAAGCGATCGTCGACGGGCTGAAGGAACTGGGCCTGTTCGGCCTGATGATCCCCGAGGAGTACGGCGGTCTGGGCGAGTCCCTGCTCACCTACGCGCTGTGCGTGGAGGAGATCGCCCGGGGCTGGATGTCCGTGTCCGGCATCATCAACACGCACTTCATCGTCGCGTACATGCTGAAGCAGCACGGCACGCAGGAGCAGAAGGACCACTTCCTGCCGAGGATGGCGGCCGGCGACATCCGGGGCGCGTTCTCGATGTCGGAGCCCGCTCTCGGCTCCGACGTGTCGGCGATCACCTCGAAGGCGGTCAGGGACGGCGACGAGTACGTCCTGAACGGTCAGAAGATGTGGCTGACGAACGGCGGAACGTCAACACTGGTCGCCGTTCTCGTCCGAAGTGACGAAGGACACCCGGAGGGCACGGCACCCCACAAGTCGATGACGACCTTCCTGGTCGAGAAGGAGCCCGGCTTCGGAGAGGTCCGCCCCGGCCTCACCATCCCCGGGAAGATCGACAAGATGGGCTACAAGGGCGTCGACACGACCGAGCTCATCATGGACGGACTGCGCATTCCGGCCAATCGTGTCCTGGGCGGCACCACCGGCCGAGGGTTTTACCAAATGATGGACGGCGTCGAGGTGGGCCGGGTGAATGTGGCCGCACGTGGCTGCGGTGTCGCTCAGCGTGCGTTCGAGCTCGGGGTCTCGTACGCCCAGCAGCGCCACACCTTCGGCAAGCAGATCGCCCAGCACCAGGCGATCCAGTTCAAGCTGGCCGAGATGGCTACCAAGGTCGAGGCCGCCCATGCGATGATGGTGAACGCAGCACGCAAAAAGGACTCGGGCGAACGAAACGACCTCGAAGCAGGGATGGCGAAGTATCTCGCCTCCGAATACTGCAAGGAAGTCGTGGAGGACGCTTTCCGGATCCACGGCGGCTACGGCTTCTCCAAGGAGTACGAGATCGAGCGCCTCTACCGCGAGGCTCCGATGCTGCTGATCGGTGAAGGCACCGCAGAAATCCAGAAAATGATCATCGGTCGTCGGCTGCTCGAGGAGTATCGGTTCCAGGGTTAGTCAAGGGCTGGTCGAGGGCCGGTTGTCCGCTTGCGGGTGTTTTCTTCGAGAAGAAGATCACACCCCGTGAGCAGTCTTCGGCCGTCGACTCGGCTTCCTGGCTTGCCCAGTTGCGGTCCGCGACCGGTACCATCCCCGGAAAGCCGCCGTCCCCAGTCACCGCGCGGCATCATCCGCTACGAAGGTCATCCATGCCCCACAGCCAAACCTCTGCACCTCGTGACAGCCTTGCCGGAGTACGGCTCGCGCGCGGAGCATCGCCGTGGCTTCTCCCGACCGTCGCCACCGCAGCACTCAGCCTCGCCCGTTCGCGCCGCTCCGGTGCCGCACGGGCCGTGGCCGTACCCGCCACCGCGCTGGCGGCGGGCATGCTGTGGTTCTTCCGCGACCCCGAGCGTGAGATCGCCCAGGGCCGGGTCATCTCTCCCGCCGACGGAGTGGTGCAGAGCATCATGCCGTGGAAGGACGGCCGCACCCGCGTCGCGATCTTCATGAGCCCGCTCAACGTCCACGTCAACCGGGCGCCGCTGTCCGGCACGGTGACGTCGGTCGAGCACATCCCGGGCGGGTTCGTACCGGCGTTCAACAAGGAGAGCGAGAACAACGAGCGCGTCGTCTGGCACTTCGACACCGAACTCGGTGACATCGAGATGATCCAGATCGCCGGCGCCGTGGCTCGCCGTATCGTCCCGTACATCCCCGAGGGCACCAAGGTCGAGCAGGGTGACCGGATCGGGCTGATCCGCTTCGGCTCGCGGGTGGACATCTACCTGCCCGAGGGTGTGGAGATCGACGTCGAGGTGGGGCAGAAGACCGTGGCTGGAGTGACTCGCATTGACCGTGACTGATCCTGAGACCCAGCCCGGCCAGACCGGGGCGGGCTGGGTGCCCGAGGTCGACGTGGAGGACGACGCGGAGGAGATGCCGCTGTCGCTCCGTCTGTCGATAGCGGACACCCTCACCCTGGGCAACGCCACGTGCGGCTTCATGGCGGTGTACTTCACCACCACCGGCATCCTGATCCCGCACCTCACCGGCAGCCAGGAGACGGGCATGGCCCGCCACAGCGCGGCCACCGCCGTGATCCTGATGCTGTGCGCGGCGATCTTCGACCTCTTCGACGGGCTGGTGGCGCGCAAGCTCCGCTCCTCGCCGATGGGCGCGGAGCTGGACAACCTCTCCGACCTGATCAGCTTCGGCCTGGCGCCGGCGTACTTCGTCCTCGTCTACGGCATGGTCGCCGACGACGCGCACCAGCGGGTGGCGGCGGTGGGGGCGATCGTGGTGCTGCTGGCCGTGGTGCTGAGGCTCGCCAGATTCTCCTGCGTGACGGTGAAGGACGGCACCTTCCAGGGCATGCCGTCGCCGTTCGGCGCGCTGACCGTGGTGTCGATCGTGCTCCTGGAGCTGCCCTTCGTGGCGACGCTCCTGGCGATCATCGGTACGGCGTGGCTGATGGTGAGCCGGGTCGAGTACCCGAAGCCGCGAGGTCCGCTCGCGGTGGCGATGCTCTCCTGGATCGTCCTGTCGATGGGTCTGCTGATGGCCTGGGCCTTCGACGCCCCCGGCGGTCAGCTGCTCCTCCAGACCGGCTGCGCCCTGCAGCTCGTCATGGGCGCGGTGATCCCCCTCTTCGCCACGGCTCGACGCGTGAACAACTTCCGCGACAACCGACGCGAGGCCCGCGCGGCACAGCTGCCCTGACCTTCGCTCCGCACTGACGGGTGTGGCCCGAGCCTTCATGGCTC
>NZ_JBHVDD010000063.1:0-59537 GCF_042802995.1 Streptomyces sp. NPDC057438 | reverse complement strand
TTGTGGTTGGGTGGGGGGGGGGGGGGGGGGGGGGGGGCCCGGGGGGGGGGGGGGGGGGGGGGGGTGGGGGGGGGGGGGGGGGGGGGGGGGGGGGGGGGGGGCGCCACGGTGTGACCAAGCTCTCGGCCGAGAACCGCCCAACCGGTGGCAAGGTGGGCGGAACGGCGGGGAACGCGAGGCCCTGCGGGCCGAGGGGCACCCGCCGAGCACCGATCACCCGCCACCGCACCGCCGAGCGCACCAGCGAGCCGCCATGACCGCGACCTCCGTCACCGCCAACCGTGTCCAGACCGGCACGGGCGGCCCCCGGGACGACACCTCGAAGACCGTCGAACACCTCATGGGCTGGACCCTGGTCGTGGTGGTCGCGATGCTGCTGACCCAGCTGGGTCTGCTGTGACCTGATCCGGCCGCCGATTCTGTCGATCAGAGTCGAACAAGCTGATGGAGAGGGTCTGCCATACTGCGGTTGTCCCGCTGGCAGTCGGAGACCAGGACCGGAATTGAATAGTAGTCAGCAGCGTGGTGCCGAACCGCCGCGGGCCCGCGGCACCGACCGTTCGTTGGCGCGCCGCGCCGAACTCATCTCCATCGGGCGCAAGTTGTTCGCCGACACGTCGTACGACACGTTGTCCATGGACGACATCGCGCGACAGGCGCATGTGGCCAAAGGGCTGATCTACTACTACTTCAAGTCCAAGCGCGGCTACTACCTCGCGATCGTCGAGGACTCGGTCGCCGATCTGATCACGTTCGCGGCGAGCGGCCTCCAACTGCCGCCCGTGGACCGGGTGCACCGGACCATAGAGTGCTATCTGCGCTACGCGGAGGAGAACCAGGCCGCCTACCGCACGATCGTCAGCGGCGGCGTCGGCTTCGACACCCAGGTGCACGCCATCCGGGACGGCGTCCGGGAGGCGATGGTCGCCACCATCGCCGAGGGCGCGTACGGCAGGAGCGACATCGAACCGGTGGCCCGCATGGGCCTGTTCGGCTGGGTGTGCGCGGTCGAGGGCGCCACCCTCGACTGGATCGCCCGCCCCGAGCTGCCCCGCGACACCATGCGCGACCTGCTGGTCAAGATGCTGGGCGGCTCGCTGCGCGCCATCGAGGAACTGGCCCCGGCCTACCTCGCCCCCGAGCCGGCCCGCCGCGACGCCTGAGCGCCGATCGGCTGCGCACGGCCGGCCCCCGCGGCGCCTGGGACGGCCGTGGACAGCCGCAGCCGGGCAGCGGCGCGCGGCCCGGTCGGCGCCCGGGGCGGGATCCCGACGGCCGGCCCCCACCCCGAGTCCCGCGTCACGAGGGCTACTTGATCGCCCTGATCAGCTCGCCGTCCGGCGTGTCGCCGCTCAGCTCCCAGAAGAAGGTGCCGCCCAGGCCCTGCGCGTTCTTGTAGGCCATCTTCCCCTTGACGGTGCGCGGGGTGTCGTAACTCCACCAGTCGTCCCCGCACTTGGCGTACGCCGTCCCACCGACGACCCCGTTGGCCGGGCAGGTCTTCTTCAGCACCTTGTAGTCCTCGTAGCCGGCCTCGTACGTGCCCGCGGCCGGACCGGTGGCGGTGCCGCCGGGCGCCGACCGTGTGACCCCGGTCCAGCCCCTCCCGTAGAAGCCGATGCCGAGCAGGAGCTTGGACGGCGGAATGCCGAGGCTCCTGAGCTTCTTGATGGTGGCGGCGGTGTTGAACGACCTGTCGGCGATGCCGGGGTACGGGTACAGCGGTGAGTGCGGGGCGGTGGTGGCGTCCCATGAGCCGAAGTAGTCGTACGTCATCGGGTTGTACCAGTCGACGTACTTCGCGGCGCCCGCGTAGTCGGCCGCGTCGATCTTTCCGCCCTTCCTGGCGTCGGCCGTGATCGCCGCGGTGACCAGCTCCTTCTTGCCGAATCGTTTGCGCAGCGCAGCCATCACGTCCTCGAAGGCTTCCGAGCCGCTGGTGTCGCAGGTGAGACCACAGGCGTTGGGGTACTCCCAGTCGATGTCGATGCCGTCGAAGACGTCCTTCCACCGGGAGTTCTCGACGAGGTCGTGGCAGGAGTCCGCGAAGGCCGCCGGGTCCTTCGCCGCCTCGCCGAAGCCGCCGGACCAGGTCCAGCCGCCGAAGGACCAGATGATCTTGAGGTTCGGGTGCAGCTTCTTCAGCTTGCGCAGCTGGTTGAAGTTGCCGCTCAGTGGCTGGTCCGCGCTGTCCGCGACGCCGTCCACGGACTCCTCGGCGGTGAAGGGCCTGTCGGCGTCCGCCCAGGGGTCGCCGATCGCGCACCTGCCGTCGACGACGTTGCCGAAGGCGTAGTTGATGTGGGTGAGCTTCTTCGCCGAGCCGGACGTCTCGATGTTCTTGACGTAGTACTGCCGGCCGTAGATGCCCCAGTCGATGAAGTAGCCGACGACCTTCGAGTGGGACGCGCCGGGCGCGTGCGCCCGGGGGCCGGGCTGCGCGGGCGTGGCGGTCGCGGTGCCCGCGCCGGCGAGCAGTCCGGCGCCGAGGGCGGCGCAACACGTGGCGGCGACAAGCGTCCTGACGGGGACGCGCGAGCTGTGCGGTCTGAGCATCGTGACTCCGGGGGAGAGGAGCGTGACGGGGAGAGGTGCTGCCTGGACCTGCTGGGCCGGGGGCGGATCGTGGCGCCGCGCCGACTGGGGAGAACGTAGAGGACTAGACCACTGGGGTCAATGGTTCGGACCAATTCGCCCGAGGTGTGGCGGGCCGTCGAATGCGGCCGAATGAACGCTCGTTAACCGGTGACTCGCTGCTCCGGATCGGGCATACTCCAAGCGCCACCGCCGCTGATCAGCGGCTTCCGTGATCCGGAGGAGCACCATCGGCTGTGGCACGTCAGACCCGGTGGCACCACGACATCCCCTGTGCGTGTCCGCCGCAGTGCCCGACAGGGAGGAGAGCGTCGCCATGCCCGACCGCGCCCCGCAGCCGGTGGACCGGCAACTGCCCACGGAAGAGGCCCGGGATCTGATCTCGCTCGTCCGCGAGATCGCGCAGCGGGAGATCGCCCCGCGCGCGGCCGAGGAGGAGGACGCGAGCCGCTTCCCGCGCGAACTCTTCGGCCTGCTGTCGGAGTCGGGACTGCTCGGCCTGCCGTACGGCTCGGAGCACGGCGGCGGCGACCAGCCGTACGAGGTCTATCTCCAGGTCCTGGAAGAACTCGCCACGGCCCGCCTCACCGTGGGCCTCGGCGTGAGCGTCCACACGCTCGCCTGCCACGCCCTCGCCAACTACGGCACCAAGGAGCAGCAGGTCGAGCATCTGCCGGCGATGCTCGGCGGCGGCCTGCTCGGCGCGTACTGCCTCTCCGAGCCCGCTTCGGGCTCCGACGCCGCGTCCCTGCGGACGAAGGCTGTACGGGAGGGTGACGAGTGGGTGATCACCGGCACCAAGGCATGGATCACGCACGGCGGCGTCGCCGACTTCTACACGGTCATGGCCCGCACGGGCGACGAGGGTTCACGGGGCATCACCGCTTTCCTGGTGCCCGGCGACGCCGAGGGGCTGAGCGCCGCCGCGCCCGAGAAGAAGATGGGCATGAAGGGCTCGCCCACCGCGCAGCTCAACTTCGACGGCGTGCGCGTCGGTGACGCCCGTCGCCTCGGCGAGGAGGGCCAGGGCTTCGCGATCGCCCTGTCCGCGCTCGACTCCGGACGGCTCGGCATCGCCGCCTGCGCGATCGGCGTGGCCCAGGCGGCACTGGACGAGGCCGTCGCCTACGCCACCGGGAGGCAGCAGTTCGGGCGGCCGATCTCCGACTTCCAGGGGCTGCGCTTCATGCTCGCGGACATGGCGACCCAGACGGAGGCGGGCCGGGCGCTCTACCTCTCCGCGGCCCGGCTGCGTGACGCGGGCCGTCCGTTCTCCAAGCAGGCGGCCATGGCGAAGCTGCTGTGCACGGACGCCGCGATGAGGGTCACCACGGACGCCGTGCAGATCCTCGGCGGATACGGCTACACCGCGGACTTCCCCGCCGAGCGGTACATGCGCGAGGCGAAGGTGCTCCAGATCGTGGAGGGCACCAACCAGATCCAGCGCATGGTCATCGCCCGCCACCTCGCGGGGCCCGAGTCACGCTGAAGGAGCCACGGAAGAAGTCGGGCGCCCCGAAGGGGTCCACGGCGGTGCGGAACTGGTCGAGGCCGCCCGGCGGTGTCGCCAGCCGCACCCACTCCGGATCGTGACGCCCCGGCAGGGTGCGGCCTCCCTCGGCCCAAGTCCGCAGCAGGGCCCGGTAGATGGGCGGGTCCTGCGACGGGGCCGGCCCCTGCGGAAGCGATTCTGCGGAAGCCGGCACATAGAGGTGACGCCGATGCCCGGTCACCGGGAAAGTTGGAGTCATACCGTGCCAACGCGCGTGCGTGCGGGCCGGTCACCCCATCCGGGAATCGTCCTTGAGTTCGCGGCCGAACCGTACGGGGCAGGACGAGGCCTGCCCGCCGGGCGCGCGTGCACCGAGGGCCGAACCGGCCCCGGGATCAGGCCGCTTGGCGCTGATCGGGCTGCTGACGCCGCATCACCGGCATGCGCATCGGGCGCGAGCCCGGACCGCCGACGTGCGAGAAGGGCTGTGTCCGCCAGTCGAGGCCCTGCGGGAGCGTCAACAGCAGGGCGGTGTCCTGCGCCTGCGGTGCGAAGGACGCGTCCGCGGGACGGGCCTCGCCGGCCGAACGGCCCGTACCGGCGCAGACCGTGAGCCCGAACGGGTTCCACGGCGACACGACCAGCGCGTGCTCGGGCAGACGGTCCTCGTCGGACAGCAGGGCGATGGGCTGAGCGCAGTCCGGGCACAGCACCCGGTACATCTCGAAGGTGTCGTACGCGTCGAACTCGTCGTCCGGTTCGACGCCCTCCGGCTCGGGATCGACGACCGCCTGGAGCCGCTTGGGTGCGGTACGACCAGGGCGCTTGGGATTCTGCATGGGATTCTCCCCCTAGGGCTGGGCCGTGAAGGCGCTGCGGCCTCCGACCACAGCAAGCATTTCCCGCCCCGTCCCACCGGTAATCACGAGATCATCACAGAGCCTGTTCGAGTGCTGTGGTCTTCGTCACATGCTCGTCGCAGATGCCCGACACGCCGCGACTGTCACCCGTACGGCTCATGTGCGGCCCCGCGTCACATCACGAACCGGACATGACCTGCGCCGCTCAGGTATCGAAGGAGATCAGCGGCCCTGTAGGTTCTTGCGCCATGGAGGAGCTGGACCGACAGATCGTGCAGCTGCTCGTCGCGGACGGGCGGATGAGCTACACCGACCTGGGCAAGGCCACGGGCCTGTCCACGTCGGCGGTGCATCAGCGTGTGCGCCGACTGGAGCAGCGTGGCGTCATCCGGGGCTATGCCGCGGTCGTCGACCCGGAGGCCGTCGGGCTGCCGCTGACCGCGTTCATCTCGGTCAAACCGTTCGACCCCAGCGCCCCCGACGACATCGCCGAACGCCTCGCGGGCGTCCCGGAGATCGAGGCCTGCCACAGCGTCGCCGGCGACGAGAACTACATCCTCAAGGTCCGGGTGGCGACCCCGCACGAGCTGGAGGAACTGCTCGCCCGGCTGCGGTCCCTGGCGGGGGTCTCCACCCGCACGACGGTCGTCCTGTCGACGCCGTACGAGGCGAGACCGCCGAGGATCTGACCGCCGTCGCGACGGCCGGACACCGGAGCGAGCAGGGCGGAACACGGCCCTGGTGCGGCGCGGCGGCCGGCACGCGCGAGACTGTCCCCATGAGTGATCGCACCGCCCCGTCGAAGACCGTGCTGCTCCGCGGCGGAGAAGTCCACAGCCCCGCCGACCCGTTCGCCACCGCGATGGTCGTGGAGCACGGCCAGGTCGCCTGGGTCGGCTCCGAGGGCGCCGCCGACGCCTTCGGAGCCGATGTCGACGAGGTGATCGACCTCGAAGGCGCCCTGGTCACCCCGGCGTTCACCGACGCCCACGTGCACACCACCGCGACCGGCCTGGCGCTCACCGGCCTCGACCTCTCCGCCGCCCCCACCCTGGACGCCGCCCTCGTTCTCGTCCGGGAATTCGCGGCCGCCCGCCCGGCCGACCGGGTCCTGCTGGGGCACGGCTGGGACGCCGCCCGCTGGCCCGGCGGCCGCCCGCCGACCCGCGCCGAGCTCGACGAGGCCACCGGCGGCCGACCGCTCTACCTGAGCCGGATCGACGTCCACTCGGCCGTCGTCAGCTCGGCCCTGCTCGACCTGGTTCCGGGCGCCGGAGCCTTCGAGGACGGCCCCCTCTCCGGGGCCGCCCACCATGCCGTACGGGCCACCGCCCTGGGCGCCGTCACCCCCGCCCAGCGCACCGAGGCCCAGCGGGCCGCCCTCGCCCACGCCGGCTCGCTCGGCATCGGCTCGGTCCACGAGTGCGCGGGCCCCGAGATCTCCTCCGAGGACGACTTCACGGCGCTGCTCCGGCTCGCCGCCGAGGAACCCGGCCCGCGCGTCGTCGGCTACTGGGCGGAGCGCGACGTCGACAAGGCGCGCGCCCTCGGGGCCGTCGGCGCGGCGGGCGACCTCTTCGTCGACGGGGCCCTCGGCTCGCACACCGCGTGTCTGCACGAGCCGTACGCCGACGCCGCGCACAACGGCACCGCGTACCTGGACGCGGCCGCCGTCGCCGCCCATGTGGTCGCCTGCACCGAGGCGGGCCTCCAGGCGGGCTTCCACGCCATCGGGGACGCCGCGGTGGCCTCGGTCGTCGAGGGGGTGCGCGCGGCCGTCGACAAGGTCGGCCTGCCGCGTGTGCGGGCGGCCCGGCACCGCGTCGAGCACGTCGAGATGCTCACCCCCGGGGCCGTCGCCGCCTTCGCCGAACTCGGCCTCACCGCGTCCGTCCAGCCCGCCTTCGACGCGCTGTGGGGCGGTGCGCAGGGCATGTACGCCGAGCGGCTCGGTCCGGAGCGGGCCCGCACCCTCAACCCGTTCGCGGCCCTGCTGCGCGCCGGCGTGCCCCTGGCCTTCGGCTCCGACAGCCCGGTCACCCCGCTCGATCCGTGGGGCACGGTCCGCGCGGCGGCCTTCCACCGCACGCCGGAGCACCGGGTGTCCGTGCGCGCCGCGTTCACGGCCCACACGCGGGGCGGCTGGCGGGCGGTCGGACGGGACGACGCGGGCGTCCTCGTCCCGGGCGCGCCCGCGGACTACGCGGTGTGGCGCACCGGCGAACTCGTCGTCCAGACCCCCGACGACCGCGTCGCCCGCTGGTCCACCGACCCTCGCTCCGGCACCCCCGGCCTGCCGGACCTGAGCCCCGGCCGTGACCTGCCGGTCTGCCTGCGGACCGTGGTGGCCGGACGAACGGTTTTCGTACGGCCGGGCGAGTGATCTCCCGGGACGACGCCGGGCCGGGCCCTGCCGTACGGCGCGCCGCACGACCTGCGGCTCCTGCCCTCCGACCAGGCACGGGAGGAAGACTCCGCAGGTCAGGCGGCGGTTGACAGCCTGCCGCAGGAGACGGGTAGGTTCTGCCGGGTCCACCACCGGACGTCCGACCGGGGAACCTTCCACGCGGTCGTCGGGGCGCCGCTGGGTCAGGGTTGGTGTGCCGCACCGGCGCACCGCCACCGGCAGCCAGGCCCAGGCTTCGCGCTCCGGCGAGGGAACGTTCCGGCCAGGTCGGGTAGGTGTGACCCGGGTGGGGCCCGGACGCTCAGTAGACAACGGCTTTCGGTCTCGCAGCCAGCGGGCCCCAGGTCGGCCCGAAGGGCGTCGGGCCCCCATCCGCAGTCGGGCGCCCCGGCACCGCGTCTGTACTCCGTCACGGGAGCGCGTCACAGTGGTTCCGAGGGGGCGCGGGACTACGCAGAGCGCGCTTGCGCACACCCCCTGTCGAATCGAGGCGCCTGTGGACACCGGCCGACACTTCCGTGCAGGCCGTGGCCACTATGGTGGTCCTCTGCGCACGGAGGAACTGAAGGGGCAGCGGTGAACGACGGCGACGGGACGATCGCGGCGGAAGGCCAGGAGAGGCGGTTCGGCCCGCTCGGCACGGCCTTGGTGATCATTCCGACCTACAACGAGGCGGAGAACATCAAGGCGATCGTCGCCCGGGTACGCAAGGCCGTTCCCGAGGCGCACGTCCTGGTGGCCGACGACAACAGTCCCGACGGCACCGGCAAGCTCGCCGACGAACTGGCCGCCGAGGACGACCGCGTCCAGGTGCTGCACCGCAAGGGCAAGGAAGGGCTGGGCGCCGCCTACCTCGCGGGCTTCCGCTGGGGCATGGAGCACGGCTACGGCGTCCTCATCGAGATGGACGCCGACGGCTCCCACCAGCCCGAGGAACTGCCCCGGCTGCTGACCGCGCTCAAGGGCGCCGACCTCGTCCTCGGCTCCCGCTGGGTCCCGGGCGGGCGCGTGGTGAACTGGCCCAAGTCGCGCGAGTACATCTCCCGCGGCGGGAGCCTCTACTCCCGCGTCCTGCTCGACGTGCCGGTCCGCGACGTGACCGGCGGCTACCGGGCCTTCCGCCGCGAGACCCTGGAAGGGCTCGGCCTCGACGAGGTCGCCTCCCAGGGCTACTGCTTCCAGGTCGACCTCGCACGCCGTGCGATCAAGGCCGGCTACCACGTCGTCGAGGTGCCGATCACCTTCGTCGAGCGCGAGCACGGCGACTCCAAGATGAGCCGGGACATCCTCGTCGAGGCACTGTGGCGGGTCACGGCGTGGGGCGTGGGGGAGCGGGTCGGCAAGGTGCTGGGCCGGGACGACAAGAAGGCCTGATCATCCCCTTATCCCGCGCTGAGCCGGTGCCAGGCACACTGGGAGCATGACGACTGGCGTTCCGTCCTCGACGTCCCCCGCCCGGCCCCGGCGATCCCGGCTGCGCACGTTGCTGCCGTTGGGTGTCGCCGTATGGCTGGTGCTGGAGATCTGGCTGCTCACGGTGGTCGCGGGCGCGGCCGGTGGATTCGCGGTGTTCCTGCTTCTCGTCGTCGGCTTCGTCGCGGGTTCCGCGGTGGTCAAGCGGGCCGGCAGGCGGGCGTTCCGGGCCCTGTCCGAGACGCTGCAACAGCAGCAGGGGGGTGCGGGCGCGCCCGGCCCCGGTACGGGGCGGAGCGAGGGCAACGGTTTCCTGATGCTGGGGGGCCTGCTGCTGATGCTGCCCGGTCTGGTGTCCGACGCGGTGGGGCTGGTGCTGCTGGTACCGCCGGTGCAGAAGGCGCTCGGGCGCTATACGGAGCGGACGTTCGAGCGGAAGCTGCGGGAGGCGGGCGCCGGAGGGTTCGGTGACGCGTTCCAGCAGGCGCGGATGCACCGGCCCGACGGGAAGGTCGTGCAGGGTGAGGTGATCCGTGACGACGCGCCGCCGTCAGCCGGTCCCCATCCGCCGCTGAACCGCTGAGGGGTCGCTGGCGCCCGCCGCCCCTACCCGTCCCATCCTCGAGGGGCTGAGCCCCTTCGACCCCCAGGTGCCGGTCGGGTGGGGCTTCTCGCGCAGTTCCCCGCGCTCCTGGAAGGACTGGCGCACAGCGAAGACCGCGGGCGCCGTACAGGTTCGTACGGCGCCCGCGGTCATCGGTTGCGCTGTGTGTCCGCCCGACCCCCGGAGGGGCTAAGCGGACTTGCGGCTGTCTCGCGGATGTACCGCGATGTTCATCGCGCCGGAGCGGAGAACCGCAAGGCGCTCTTCGAGGACCTCTTCGAGTTCCTCACGGGTGCGCCGCTCCATCAGCATGTCCCAATGCGTACGCGCGGGCTTGGCCTTCTTTTCCTCAGGGCCGTCGCCGTCCACGAGGAGTGCCTGGGCCCCGCAGACCTTGCACTCCCACTCCGGCGGAATCTCCGCCTCGACCGAGAAGGGCATCTCGAAGCGGTGCCCCTTCTCGCATGCGTACTCCACGGCCTGGCGCGGAGCCAGGTCGATGCCGCGGTCCGTCTCGTAGCTGGTCACCACGAGGCGCGTGCCGCGAAGAGCTCGCTCACTCATGAATCGTGCCTCCCGGGCTTGTCGCCCACAGGACAGGTGTCGCTGTCGTCGTCATCCGGTCAACGTCCGGTCGGCGGTAAAGATTCCCGTCCCGTGTCCCGTTTCGGGTCGTGCGTCGCCGTCGTAGCTGCCCTTGTTGTACCCACCCGCGCCCGGTTTGTCACATCTGGCAGCAGATGTCACCCAGCGTTTCGGCATCTTTGACGCGCAGTAACGGTACGCCTGGCAGGCCAAACGCGTACACTACAGCCCTTTCGCTCCCGGCGCTAAATCCTGTCCGGTACGGGATTGCCCGCGTCGGTGATCGCCCGGCGCACCGGAACCCTCGCGAGCAGGGCGAATCCCACGACGAAGAAGACGACCAGGGAGATGATCGCGTCCCGATAACTTCCGGTCAGCTGGTACGTCACACCGAACAGCAGCGGGCCGAGCCAGCTCATGCCGCGGTCGCTCATCTCGTACGCGGAGAAGTACTCGGCCTCCTTGCCCGGCGGGACGAGGTGGGAGAAGAGCGAGCGGGAGAGGGCCTGGCTGCCGCCGAGGACCAGTCCGATGCCCGAGGCGAGGACGAAGAACCAGACGGGGGCGCCCGCCGGGAGGAAGTAGCCGGCGCCGAGGATCAGTGTCCACGCGACCAGGGAGCCGAGGATCGTCCGCTTGGCGCCGTAGCGGCGGGAGAGCCTGCCCATGCCGAGGGCCCCGCCCACCGCCAGGATCTGCACCAGCAGGACCGCCACGATGAGCGTGGACTGCTCCAGGTCGAGTTCCTCGGAGCCGTAGACCGAGGCCTGGGAGATCACCGTCTGGATGCCGTCGTTGTAGACGAGGTAGGCGAGGAGGAAGCCGAGGGTCAGCGGGTGGCGGCGCATGTCCCGGACGGTCGCGGCGAGCTGGCGCAGACCGGGGGCGGTCGTCTCCTTCGGCCCCGCGGACTCGCCCGCCGCGCTGCGGCGGTCACGCAGGCGGCTGAGCGGGATCAGCGTGAAGGCGCCCCACCACAGGCCCGCCGAGGCCAGACAGATACGGACGGCCATGCCCTCGGAGACGCCGAAGGAGTCGTGGGCGGTGAAGAGGATCAGGTTCCCGACCAGGACCAGCGAGCCGGCCGCGTAGCCGAACGCCCAGCCTCGTGAGGAGACGGCGTCGCGCTCCTGAGGGGGCGCGATCTGCGGGAGGTAGGAGTTGTAGAGCATCATCGCCACGGACTGGGCCGCGTTCGCGATGATCAGCAGGATCCCGCCGAGGAGGTAGCGCTCGCCGTCCAGGAAGAACATGCCGGCGGTCGCGCCCGCGCCGACGTACGCGGCCGCGCCCAGGAGGGGCTTCTTGCGGCCCGTGCGGTCGGCGGTCGCACCCACCAGGGGCATGATGACGACGGCGAGGATCACCGACAGGGACACCGAGTACGCGAAGAAGGATCCCGCGCGCACCGATATGCCCAGCGGGTGGACATAGCCGTCCGCGTCGGCGGCGGACTTGGCGACCTCGGTCAGATAGGGGCCGAGGAACACGGTCAGCACGCTCGTCGAGTAGACGGAGCAGGCCCAGTCGTAGAAGTACCAGCCACGTTGTTCGCGCCGCCTGCCCGCGGCCTCGTCGGCCGGGTCCGTCCGCACGGTGTCGGTGCCCACCCGTGCCCCTCGCTTCCCCCACGGGCCGCGTGCGGGCGTCAGACCCAGGTCCCCCGGTCCTCCAGCACCTTGCGCAGCGTGTCGATGTGATCGGTCATGATGCCATCGACGCCCAGGTCCAGGAGCCGGTGCATACGTTGCGGTTCGTTCACGGTCCAGACGTGGACCTGCAGCCCACGCGCGTGGGCGGCGCGCACGAACCGGTGGTCGACCACGGGCACCCCCGACTGCGCCTCGGGCACCTGCGCGGCGACGGCCGCGCGGCGCAGGGCGGCGGGGATCCCCCAGGACCGCAGCCGGAGCCCCAGGACGCCGCCGGTGCCGTACGAGGTGGCCAGCCGCGGCCCGGCGAGGCGCTGGGCGCGGGCGACCCGGGCCTCGGAGAAGGAGCCCACGCAGACGCGGTCGAAGGACCCGGTGCGGGCGATCAGGTTGAGGAGCGGGTGGAGCGCGGACTCCGCCTTGAGGTCCACGTTCCAGCGGACCTCGGGGAACTCTTCGAGGAGGTCCTCGAAGAGGGGGACCGGCTCGACACCCGCCACGCGCGCGTGCCGTATCTCCTTCCACGGCAGGTCCGCTATCCGGCCCGCGCCGTCGGTCATCCGGTCCAGGGTCGAGTCGTGGAAGGCGACCAGCTTGCCGTCGAGGGTGGCGTGGACGTCGGTCTCGATGTAGCGGTAACCCGATTCCACCGCCCTCCGGAACTGGGCCGTGGTGTTCTCCAGGCCGTCCGCCGCCCCGCCCCGGTGGGCGAAGGCGATCGGTCCGGGATGGTCGAGGTAGGGGTGGCGTACGAGGGCGGTCACCCGGGCAGTATGGCCCGCTTCGAAGGCCCGGCGGCAACGACCGTGCTGCCGGATTCCGAGGGGACGGCGAACAGGCGCAGGAAGACCTGGGCCAGCGGGCCGATGGAGAGGGCGTAGAGGGCGGTGCCCACCCCGACCGTGCCGCCGAGGGCGAACCCGGTCGCCAGCACCGCGATCTCCACGGCCGTCCGCATCAGCCGCACCGAACGTCCCGTGCGGCGGTGCAGTCCGGTCATCAGGCCGTCGCGCGGGCCCGGTCCGAACCGGGCCGCGATGTAGAGGCCGGTCGCCACACCGTTGAGCACGATCCCCGCGACGAGAAGGGGGATCCGGACGGCCAGGGTGTGCGCCTCGGGCACCAGGGCCAGGGTGGCGTCCATCGCGATGCCGACCACGAAGACGTTGGAGACGGTGCCGAGGCCGGGGCGCTGGCGGAGCGGGATCCACAGCAGGAGCACCAGGGCGCCCACGGCGATGGACACCACGCCGATCGTCAGACCCGTCAGCTCCGCCAGGCCCTGGTGCAGGACGTTCCACGGTTCCAGACCGAGGCCGGCCTCCACGAGGAGGGCGGAACTGGCGCCGTAGAGGGCGAGTCCGGTGTAGAGCTGGGCCAGCCGTCGGCCGAGGCGGCGGGGTGGCGGGCGGTGCCCCTCAGGGGTCCGCGGGTTCGGCCGGGGTGCGTGCTGATGCTCGTGCGGCGGCTCGTGCTGTGCGGCGGACAAGGCTTCCCCCTGGTGGTGCCGGTGGCCTGACGCATGACACTCTGTGGCTTGGAGAGTCATGCCATCCATGGCCAATTCAGGGAAGGTGGACTGGAAATCATGGCACAGTGGACTTCGGCCGTGGGAGCGGCCCAGCTCGCGCGGCTGCTCACCTCGCAGCAGGAGCGCCCCGCCGGCCCCGGCACCCGCCGCCCGCCCGCGTACCGGGCGCTGGCCGACGGGATCCGGCTGCTGGTGCTGGAGGGGCGCGTGCCGGTGGCCGCCCGGCTGCCCGCCGAACGTGAGCTGGCGCTGGCCCTCTCCGTCAGCCGTACGACCGTCGCGGCCGCCTACGAGGCGCTGCGCACCGAGGGGTTCCTGGAGTCCCGGCGGGGAGCGGGCAGCTGGACGGCCGTGCCGGCCGGGAAACCGCTGCCCGCGCGCGGACTGGAACCGCTGCCGCCGGAGGCGCTCGGGTCCATGATCGACCTGGGCTGCGCGGCCCTGCCCGCCCCCGAACCCTGGCTCACCCGGGCCGTGCAGGGCGCGCTCGAGGAACTGCCGCCCTACGCCCACACGCACGGCGACTACCCGGCCGGACTGCCCGCGCTGCGCTCCATGCTCGCCGAGCGCTACACCGCGCGCGGCATTCCCACGATGCCCGAGCAGATCATGGTGACGACGGGGGCCATGGGCGCCATGGACGCCATCTGTCACCTCTTCGCGGGGCGCGGGGAGCGGATCGCGGTGGAGTCCCCGTCGTACGCCAACATCCTGCAGCTGATGCGGGAGGCGGGGGCTCGGCTGGTGCCGGTCGCGATGGCCGACGGGCTCGCGGGGTGGGACATGGACCGGTGGCGGCAGGTCCTGCGGGACGCGGCGCCCCGGCTCGCCTATGTCGTCGCCGACTTCCACAACCCGACCGGGGCGCTGGCCGGCGAGGACCGGCGGCGGGGCCTCGTCGACGCGGCACGGGGTGCCGGGACGGTGCTCGTGGCGGACGAGACGATGAGCGAGCTGTGGCTGGACGACGATGTGGAGATGCCCCGGCCCGTCTGCGCGTTCGACCCGGCGGGGTCCACGGTCATCACGGTCGGGTCGGCGAGCAAGGCGTTCTGGGCGGGGATGCGGATCGGGTGGGTGCGGGCCGCGCCGGACGTGATCCGGAGCCTGGTCGCGGCACGGGCGTACGCGGATCTGGGGACGCCCGTGCTGGAGCAGCTGGCCGTGAACTGGCTGATGAGCACCGGGGGCTGGGCGCAGGCCGTGGGCATCCGGCGGGAGCAGGCGCGGGGGAACCGGGACGCGTTGGTGGCCGCGGTGCGCCGGGAGCTGCCGGACTGGGAGTTCGCGGAGCCGCGCGGCGGGCTGACCCTGTGGGTCCGTACCGGGGGCCTGTCGGGGTCGCGGCTCGCGGAGGTGGGCGAGCGGGTCGGGGTGCGGGTGCCGTCCGGGCCCCGCTTCGGGGTGGACGGGGCCTTCGAGGGATACGTGCGGCTGCCGTTCACCGTGGGGGGAGCGGTGGCCGAGGAGGCGGCCGTCCGGCTCGCCGCGGCGGCGCGGCTGGTGCGGGACGGTGCCTCGGGCGGTGGCGAGGGGCCACGGACGTTCGTGGCGTGAGGGGCCGGCCTCGGCCTCAGGTCTCGGCCACCGCGGCCTTCGTGAGGGAGTCCGCCGGGGTCGTGCGCGCGGGGAGCAGGCCGAGGACCGCCTGGCGGAGGGCTTCGGGGGCGTTCTCGTCGTGGGGGTCGGGGGTGGCCGGTACCTGGAGACGGAGGGCGGAGGCGGCGCCCAGGCGGGCATAGCCGCGGCCCGGGGGGACGTCCGGGGTGGGGGTGGTCGGGGGAGCCGCGCCCAGCACCGACTCCGTCTGCTCGGGGGAGGCGGGGCCGAGGACCACGCGCGCGCGGGTGTGCCCGCGTACCGCGTCCGTGAGGGCGTCCAGGTGGTCGAACTGTTCGGCGATCACGACGGTGACGTCGACCGCGCGGCCGTGGCGCAGGGGGACCTGGAGGAGGGACTGCGGGTCGAGCCGCTCCTCGGCCGCGGCGAGCTGGCTCAGCACGCTCGGACGGTCGAGGAGGAGCCAGAGGGGGCGGCGGATGTCGTCCGGCGCGGGAAGTCCCGCCTGGCGGGCGCGGTTCGTGGCGATCAGCCTGCGTTCGGTCTCCTGGGAGGCCCACTCCAGGCTCGCCAGGGCTCCGGAGAGTCCGCTCTCCACGGCGAGGACGCCGTCGCGGCCCGTGAGGCAGGCGTACTCGCCGCTGCCGCCGCCCTCGACGATCACGACGTCGCCGTGCTGCAGGGCCTGGAGGACGATCGCGCGCAGGAGGGTCGTCGTGCCGCTGCCCGGGCCGCCCACGGCCAGCAGGTGCGGTTCGGTGGAGCCCGGGCCGGTGCGCCAGACGACCGGGGGCACATCGCGCTGCTCCTCTCCGCAGGTCAGGGGGAGGGTGCGCGCGACGTGGGCGGCGTCGGTGAAGCCGAGGACCGTCTCGCCCGGTGCGGTGACGAAGCGCTGGGCGCCGATGTCACGGTCGAGCGGGGGCAGGACGGCGACGGTGAGTTCGTTGCCCTCCTCGTCCCAGGTGAAGCGGTACTCGCGGCCGCGGCCCGCCTTGGCGTGCAGCAGCTGTTCGATGCGCGCACGGGCCTCCGGCTCGCCGTCGGCGAAGTAGGCGGGGTAGCGCACCAGCAGATGGCAGACGCGGCCGGTGCCGTCGAAGGCGTAGGCGGGGAAGGCGTCCTCCCAGGCGCCCCCGTGCGCGTAGAGGGGCGCGGGGTCCTCGGCGGCCGAGAAGTAGGGGACCAGGGCGTCGTAGAGGGACCGCAGGCGCTGGGTCTGCGACTCGTCGGGGCCGGTGGGTTCCGGGACGGCGCGGCCCGCCCAGGCTGCCGCCGCCATCAGGGCGATGACGGCGAGCAGCGGGCCGTACGGCACCAGGGTCACGACCAGGACGACCGAGGCCGCCAGGAAGAGCAGTGACCCGCGGCGGTCCTTCGGGGTCTCGGCCCATCTGAGCCGCCCGGCGGCGACCAGCCGGCGCAGTCCACGCGTGATCGTGATCAGCGGGTGGAGGACGTCGGTGGCGCCGTCGGCGGCCGTGCGGGCCAGCTCCCGGCTCCTGGCGAGGTGCGCGCCGCCGCTGCTCAGAATGCGGGGGAGGGGGACCCGGGCCACGGCTGTCTCCTGGGGGTGCGTACGGATGGGGACGGGTTCAGAACTTGATCCCGCCGAGGAGGCTCGCGAGGCTTTCGCCGCCCGCTGTGATGCTCGGGGCGATGCCCGTGCTGGCGAGGTAGAACCCGAAGAGGGTGACGACGATGCAGTGCGATGCCTTCAGGCCGTCCTTGCGGAAGAACAGGAAGACGATGACGCCGAGCAGGACGACGCCTGAGATGTTCAGGATCATGTGGGTTCTCCTGGTTGGTGGGGACAGTCACCATGAGTTCTTCCAGAGTCACAGCATGTATCCATACGATAAAAGGTGCAAAAGGGTGAAATTCTGAGGATTTCGCCCATGTGGCGGAATTCGCGCTGGTCCGTCAGGGCTGGGCTGTTGCGCGTGGCGGGACTCGGTGTGATCTTTGCCTCGGCTCAGGCCGCTGATGTGCGCGAGGAGCCAGTACTCTGGCGATTCACCCGTTCGGCTCGAAGCGCGTTTGTGAGAGGTGGTCCCGGCGATGAGCGAAGCCCCCGGCCCTGAGGTCGTGGAGCTGGCGACCAGGATCTTCGATCTGGCCCGGCGGGGCGAGACCGAGGCGCTCGTGGAGTACGTCGACGCGGGGGTTCCGGCCGACCTGACCAACGACCGCGGCGACTCGCTCGTGATGCTCGCCGCCTACCACGGTCACGCCGACGCGGTACGAGCCCTTCTGGCGCGTGGCGGCGAGGCCGACCGCGTCAACGACCGGGGGCAGACTCCCCTCGCCGGGGCGGTCTTCAAGGGTGAGAAGGAGGTCGTCCGGGTGCTCCTGGATGCTGGGGCCGACCCCGCCGCGGGCACTCCGAACGCGGTTGACACCGCACGTATGTTCGGTAAGACGGAACTGCTCGAACTGTTCGCAGCACGCTGATCCACATGTTCTGACCAGGCACAACACAAAAGACGGGGGAGGCGGTACGGGGCCGCCGGATATTTCGGTCGCGGCAGCGAGAACCGCCGGGTCATCATGACGTCGTGATTCACGGACATGATGGCTGGGCAGGTGTTGCCGCACCGCGTGGGCCGTGACGCGGTCCGCATGGGCCACCGACGAGAGGCAGAGGAAGATGGTCTACAGCAAGCAAGAGACGGCGGGCGCACCGACGTGTTGTCACGCGGCCAGGTAAAGCGGAATCCCCGGTTGCGTCGACGCTTGATGTGAGGCTGTTTCCCATGTTCGAACCGGTCATAGCGCCCAGCGGTACGCTGCTCGGCCTGCTGCAGCGGGGCCGCGGCGACGGCACCCTGCACGCGCTCACCGCCCCGCGGGCCGAGGCGCTCGCGGCACTGAACCACTGCGTGCTGAGCGACCCCCGCCACGACTGGCAGGTGGAGAACCGCTCCCTGTACTACGCCCGTCTCTACCTCGACCTGAACGGTGAGCTCGACGAGATCGAGCGACACCTCTTCGACGCCGAGGACGTGCTCGACACCGACGAGTCACGCACCGGGCTGGCCCTCGCGGTCCTCGGGCACCTCGCCTCGTACGGCAGGCGGGACGCGCTCACCCTGTTGCGCCGGTACGCCGCCGTGGGCACCAGCTGGGCCTGGGCCCTCGACGAACTGGCCCTCAGGGACGACGACGAAGGGCTGCGCGCCCTCGCCGAACCCGTGCTCGCCCGCTTCACCACCGACCCCGAGGGCGAGGCCGAACTGGCCGCCACCGTCCGCGACGCCTTCGAGCCGCGGCCCTGGCGGCTGTGGGCCGACGACCCCCGGGAGGCGGTCGCCACGCGCGTGCGCGCCGCCCAGGAGACCGGCTGTTTCGACCGCTGGCAGCGGCAGATGCGGCCGAGCGGGCCCCGGCCGGGGTGGAGCGTCAAGGCCGTGTTCGAGTGGGCCCAGCAGGGCATCGAACGCGGAGCCGTCCTCCATGTCCCGGCCGCCCGGTGTCTCACGGCCGTCGCCGGCCCCGAGGACCGGCCCGAGATCCTCCTCGCGGCCCGGTCCGGCGACGACGGCGCCCGCTGCACCGCCCTGCGCTACCTCGCCGACGGCAACGATCCCGACGCCCTCGACCTGATCGAGGGCGCCGTGACCGACGGGACGACGATGGTCGTGGAGGCCGCCGTCGACGCCTTCGAACGGATGCGCAGTCTGGCCGCCGTCGACCGGGCCCGCGGCTGGGTGCACCGGCCCGACCCGCTGGGCGCAGCCGCCGGACGGATGCTCGCCTGCCTCGGTGGGACCAAGGACAGCGACCTGGTGCTGGGCGCGCTGCGGGAGGCGGTCCGGGGCGAAGGGCCCGACGCACCGACCCTGTGGACGCTCGTCGACGGCACCGGCCGCCTCGGCATCGCCTGCGCCGCGCCCGTCCTGCGGCATATCTACCGGGAGACCGCCTCCTCCCATCTCCGCGGCCGCGCCGCCCGCGCGCTCGCCGCCACCGACCCCTCCTTCCCGGCCGGGTTCGCCGTCGAGTGCCTCTGGGACTGCGAGGAGACCACCCGCGAGATCGCCGCCCGGCACGCCGAGACCGGCGACACCCGCGTCGTCGACCAGCTCCGCCGGCTCGCCGCCGACCCGGCCGAGGAGGACGACGTCCAGACGGCCGTACGCAGCCGGATCGGTCCCGACATGCCCGCCGTGTGAACACCCGGCGACCCGGAGGTCAGGAGGGCATGGACACGGCCTGACCTGGACAGGTGTGCAGCGCAACGCTCATGGGACGTTCTCCGCCCGGAAAGATCCACGTTGACGCGGCCACGTCCGGTACGACGACAACACGGGTATGCGTGTCGTCATCGTGACCGAGTCCTTTCCCCCCGATGTGAACGGCGTGGCCCACTGCGCCCTGCAGACCGCGCGGCACCTCGTAGCGCGGGGGCACGCCCCACTCGTCGTGGCCCCGGCCACCGCCCAGGGAACAGGGGGCGGAGCCGACCTCCGGGCGCCGTGCCCCGTCGTCCGCGTCCCCTCCCTCCCGCTCCCGGGCTACCCCCAGGTCCGGGTCGCCCTGCCCAGCCGCCGGGTCGCCGCGGCGATCGTCGAGCATCGGGCCGACATCGTCCATCTGGCCAGCCCCTTCGTCCTCGGTGTACGGGGCATGGCGGCCGCCGCCCGCCTCGGCGTCCCCGCCGTCGCGGTCTACCAGACCGACCTCGCCGGATATGCCCGCACCTACGTCCACGCCGGTGAGGCGGCGGCCTGGCGGCGCATCCGCTCCGTGCACGCCGCCGCCGACCGCACCCTCGCCCCGTCCAGCGCGGCCCTGCGCGACCTGGAGACACACGCTGTGCCCCGGGTCAGCCTGTGGCCGCGCGGAGTGGACACCGTCCGGTTCCGCCCCCAGCTGCGCGACGAGGCGCTGCGCCGCCGGCTGGCGCCGGGCGGGGAGCTGATCGTCGGATATGTCGGCCGCCTCGCCCCCGAGAAGCAGATCGAACTGCTCTCCGGGGTGTGCGGTCTGGACGGCGTGAAGGTCGTGATCGTGGGCGACGGGCCCAGCGAGCCAGGCCTGCGAGAGGCCCTGCCCGGGGCCGTGTTCCTCGGCCGCCGCATCGGCGACGAACTCGCCCGGATCTTCGCCTCCTTCGACGTCTTCGCCCACACCGGCCCCTTCGAGACCTTCTGCCAGACCGTGCAGGAGGCCATGGCCTGCGGAGTCCCCGTGGTGGCGCCGGCCGCCGGGGGACCGCTGGACCTCGTCGCCCACGGGCGCACGGGGCTCCTGGTCCCGCCGCGCGACGCGGCCGCCATGCACGACGCGGTGCGGTCCCTGGCCGACGACGCGGAGCTGCGGGCCGCGTACGGGGCCGCCGGGCGGGCCATGGTCGAGGGGCGCACCTGGGCGGCCGTCGGTGATCAGCTCATCGGGCACTACGCCGACGTGCTGTCGACGCGGACGGCGGTGGCCGCGTGAGCGGGGACGCCGCCCGGAAGCTGCGGATCGTACGGCTCGCCAACTTCGTCGCGCCCTCCTCGGGCGGTCTGCGCACCGCGCTGCGGGAACTCGGCAAGGGATACGAGGCCGCCGGGCACGAGGCCGTGCTCGTCGTGCCCGGCGAGCGGTACACCGACAGCGCGACCGAGCAGGGCAGGGTGATCACCCTGCCCGGACCGCTGCTGCCGGGGACCGGCGGCTACCGCGTCCTCATGGACAAGCGGCGGGTGGCCCGCCTGCTGGAGTCGCTGGGGCCCGACCGGTTGGAGGTCTCCGACCGGACCACGCTGCGCTGGACCGGGGCGTGGGCCCGGCGGGCCAGGGTGCGCGCGGTGATGGTCTCGCACGAGACCGCCGACGGGGTGCTGCGGACCTGGGGCCTGTCCGAGGGGATGGCCCGGCGGGCCTCCGACGCCCTCAACGTACGGACGGCCCGCACCTACGCGCGGGTGGTGTGCACCACCGAGTTCGCCGAACGGGAGTTCGTACGGATCGGTGCCCGGAACGTCGTCCGGGCACCGCTGGGCGTCGATCTCGTGGGACGGCATCCCGCCCTCCGGGACGCGGCGCTGCGCGGGCGGCACGCGCGCGAGGGCGAGATCCTGCTCGTGACGTGCTCCCGGCTGTCCGTCGAGAAGCGGCCCGGTACGGCCGTCGACGCCCTGGAGGCGCTGCTGCGGCGCGGACGGCGGGCCGTGCTGGTCGTCGCCGGTGACGGGCCGCTGCGCGGCAGGCTCGAACAGCGGGCGAAGGGGCTGCCGGTGACCTTCCTGGGGCATGTCGGGGACCGCGGCACGCTGGGCGCCCTCCAGGCCTGCGCCGATGTGGCCCTGGCCCCCGGGCCCGCCGAGACGTTCGGCCTCGCCGCGCTGGAGGCGATGGCCTGCGGGACGCCCGTGGTGGCCAGCTCGTCGTCCGCGCTGCCCGAGGTGATCGGCTCGGCCGGGGCGACGGCGGCGGACGACGGGAAGTCCTTCGCGGACGCCGTCGAGCTGCTGCTCGACCGGTCCTCCGAGGCCGACCGCAGGGGCGCGGCACGCGCGCGTGCCGAGTGCTTCGCCTGGCAGACCGCGGTGGACGCGTTCCTCGCCGCGCACGACGCCACCGTCGGACGCCCGGTACGGGAGGGTGTCGGATGAGAGCCGCACGGTTCGTGGCCCTCGGCGACTCCCTCACCGAGGGCGTGGGCGACCCGGTCGAGGGGGGCCGGCGGGGGTGGGCCGCGCTGCTCGCCGACGGGCTCGGACCCGTCGTGGAATTCACCAACCTCGCCGTCAGCGGCTCCCAGACACGCGATGTGCTCGACCGCCAGCTGGCCGCCGCGCTCGCCCTCCGCCCGGACATCGCCTCCGTCGTCATCGGCGTCAACGACACCCTGCGCTGCACCTTCGACATCCACGCCGTCGCCGCCCGCCTCGACGAGATCTACGCGGCCTTCCGGGAGCGGGGCGCAGTGCTGCTCACCGCGTGTCTGCCCGACCCCGGGGCGATGCTCGGCCTGCCCGGGGCGCTGGCCAGGCCGCTGGCCCGGCGGCAGCGGGCCGTCAACACCGTCGTGCACGCCCTGTCCGAGCGGTACGGGGCGGTGCATCTGCACGCCTCCGAGGGTGCCTGGCTGACGGACCGCGCGATGTGGAGCGCGGACCGGCTGCACCCCGGTGAGCGGGGGCACCGACAGCTCGCCGTCCGCTTCCACACCTTGCTCACGGAGGCGGGGATCGCCACGGGTCCCGCTCCTTCCGCGGAGCCGGAGCTCGCGGTGCCCACGCGCGGCGCCAGTCTCTGGTGGCTGGCCACCGCGGGTACGGGATGGGTCGCCAGGCGCTGCACCGACCTGCTCCCGCAGCTCCTCACCCTCGCCGCCGCCGAGGTCCGCCACAAGGCCCGCGGCACCAGCGCCCGACTGGATCTGTCCGCCTCCCACGCGGTCGCGTCGGCCCTGGCGGCGCTGTCCGCACCGGATCGGCGGCCGGAGGTGGCGTGAGGCGGCACCAGGGGAACGGCACCGGTCAACGGCGGTGTCGTACGGCGACGAACCGCACCGGTGTGCCCGGCACGGCCTGGGCCGCGCCGGGCAGGTCCGCCGGGTGCACCACCGCGATCACCGGGTAGCCCCCGGTGGTCGGGTGGTCGGCGAGGAAGACGACCGGGCGGCCGTCCGGCGGCACCTGGACGGCGCCCAGTACCATTCCCTCGCTGGGTAGTTCACCCGCCCGGGAGCGCTCCAGGGCGGGCCCCTCCGTGCGCAGCCCGATGCGGTTGCTCGCCGACGAGACGGTGTAGAGGCGCCCGGTGAGGGTGCGCAGCGCCACGTCCGTGAACCAGCCGTCGCGCGGGCCGAGGGTGACGCGCAGGACGAGCTCCGAGGGCGGCGCCGGGTGCGGGACGACGTCCGCGCGCGCGGGGAGGCTGCTCGGGCGTCCGAGCGGGAGCACCGTGCCGTCCGTGAGCGGCGGCGGGCCGAGGCCGGACAGCAGGTCCGTCGAGCGGCTGCCGAGGACCGGCTCCACGGTCACACCGCCGCAGACGGCGAGATAGCCGCGTACGCCGGCGCGTGCGGCCCCGATGTCCAGCACCGCCCCGCCGGGCACCCGTACGGGGGCACCCCAGGCCACCGGGCGGCCGTCCACGGTCACCGAGCAGGGGGCGCCGCCGACGGCCACGGTGACCGCCGAGCGGGGCCGCACGGAACAGCCGTTGAGGGTGGTCTCCAGGACGGCCGCGTCCGGGAGGTTGCCCACCAGACGGTTGACCAGGGCGGCCGCCGGTGCGTCCAGGGCGCCCGAGCGGGGCACGCCGAGGTGGGCGTGGCCGGGGCGGCCCCGGTCCTGGACGGTGGTCAGGGCACCGGCCCGGACGACGACGAGGGCGCGGTCGGTCACGGCACCGCCACCGGTGCGAAGCGGACCCGGGTACCCGGCGCCAGCAGAGCGGCCGGCACGCGCGCGTGGTCCCACAGAACGACGTCCGTCGTACCGATCAGCTGCCAGCCGCCCGGGGAGGAGCGCGGGTACACGCCGGTGTACGGGCCGGCCAGGGCCACCGACCCCGTAGGGACGGCCGTACGCGGGGTCGCCCGGCGCGGGACCTCGCGGGGCAGCCCGGTGAGGTAGCCGAAGCCCGGGGCGAAGCCGCAGAAGGCCACGCGGTACTCGGCCGCCGCGTGGATGCGGGCCACTTCGGCCTCGTCGACACCCCAGTGGGCGGCGACGTCCGGCAGGTCGGGGCCGTCGTACCGTACGGAGATCTCGACGACCTCCTCCGCGCGCGGCGGGACGGGCGGAACCTTCCAGGAGGCGAGGCGCTCGGCGAGACGGAGCGGATCGTCGAGGCCGTCCAGGAGGACCGTGCGGGCGGCGGGGACGATCTCGGCCACCGGCAGGTCGCCGCTCGCTCGACGACGCAGCAGCTCGGCGTGCAGGGCTTCGGCCTCCTCGCCCGTGCCCACCTCGATCAGCAGCGCGCGGTTCCCGACCGGCAGCGCCCTCATGAGAAGGCCTCCACGCTCACCCCCGCGGCCGCCAGCTCGGCCCGCACCCGCCGGGCCAGCTCCACGGCGCCCGGCGTGTCACCGTGCAGGCAGAGGGAGCGGGCCCGGACGAGGATGCGCTCCCCCGAGTGGGAGACGACCGTGCCGGAACGGGCCAGGCCGACGGACCGCTCGATCACGGTCTCGATGTCCGTGATCACGGCACCCTCGTGACCGCGCGGTGCCAGAGTGCCCTGGTCGGTGTACGCGCGGTCCGCGAACGCCTCGGTGACGGCGGCCAGACCGGCCCCCTCGGCCAGCTTGAGGAGCCACGAGCCGGGCAGGCCGAGGACGGGGAGCGTGGCGTCGGCGAGGCGGACCCCCTCGACCACCGCCGCCGCCTGTTCCTCGTCGTGCACGACCCGGTTGTAGAGCGCGCCGTGCGGCTTCACGTACGACACGCGCGTGCCCGCCGCGCGGGCGAAGACCTCCAGGGCGCCGATCTGGTAGGCCACCTCGGCCGCCAGTTCGGCGGGCGGCACGTCCATCGCGCGCCGCCCGAAGCCCGCCAGGTCGTGGTACGAGACCTGGGCCCCGACCCGTACGCCGCGCTCGGCCGCCAGTTCGCAGACCCGTCGCATGGTGGCCGCGTCCCCGGCGTGGAAGCCGCAGGCCACGTTGGCGCTGGTGACGACGGACAACAACTCCTCGTCGTCGGTCAGCGTCCAGCGGCCGAAGCCCTCGCCGAGGTCGGCGTTGAGATCGATGGAGCTCATGAATCCCATTCTCCCGCTTGTTCGTCACAGGACGCGGTACTGCTCGTCGCGGGCGTCGGTCAGGAGCATCTGGCCCGGCGCGTGGGTGATCGCGAACGGCGGGCGCGAGGCCGTCACCGCGGCCTGCGGTGTCACCCCGCAGGCCCAGAACACCGGGATGTCGTCCGGCTCCGCGTCCACCGGGTCGCCGAAGTCCGGACGGGACAGGTCCGCGATGCCGAGGCCCGCCGGATCGCCGCAGTGCACCGGGCCGCCGTGCACCGCCGGCAGCAGGCTGCTCTCGCGGATCGCGGTGGTCAGGTGCTCGGGCGGCACCGGGCGCATCGACACCACCATCGGGCCGCGCATCCGCCCGGCGGGCCGGCACCGGCGGTCGGTGACGTACATGGAGACGTTGCGGCCCTGCTCGATGTGGCGCATCGGGACGCCCGCCCCGGTCAGCGCCGACTCGAAGGTGAAGCTGCAGCCGATGAGGAACGACACCAGGTCCGTCCGCCAGAGGTCGACCACGTCCGTCGGCTCGGCCGTCAGCTCCCCGTGCTCCCAGACCCGGTAGCGCGGCAGATCGGTGCGCAGGTCCGCGCCCGCGGCGAGCGGTGTCGTCCACGCTCCGGCGTCCGTCACGTCGAGCACGGGACACGGCTTGGGGTTGCGCTGGCAGAACAGCAGCATGTCGTAGGCCCAGTCGGCGGGCACCGAGATCAGGTTCGCCTGGGTGTGGCCGGCGGCGACCCCGGCGGTGGGGCCGGTGGCGCCCGATCGGAACGCGCTGCGTGCCTTCTCGGGGGTCCACGCGTGCGCGTGCGGCTCGACGGAGGCAAGGGGCACCTCGTGCGGGGCGAGGGCCGCGGGCCGGTTCCTGGGGGTGCGGGCTCCGGGGTGGCCCTCGGTGGTCACGGGGTTCACACGAGTTCCTTTCCGCGTGTTTCCGGGAGACCGAGCAGGGCCAGCGCCGCCAGGCCGTAGCCGAGCGCGCCGAAGACCAGCGCGCCGCCCACGCCCCAGCTGTCGGCCAGGAAGCCGACGGTGGTGGGGAACACGGCTCCCACGGCCCGCCCGGTGTTGTAGGTGAAGCCCTGTCCGGTGCCCCGGACGGCCGACGGGTACAGCTCGCTGAGGTACGAGCCGAAGCCGCTGAAGATCGCCGACATGCAGAACCCCAGCGGGAAGCCGAGCACCAGGAGAAGGGTGCCGGCGCCGCTCGGGATGTTCGCGTACGCCAGGATGCACAGCGCCGAGAGCACGGCGAACAGCCAGATGTTCCGGCGGCGCCCCAGCAGGTCCGTGAGATACCCGCCGGTGAGGTAGCCGATGAAGGCGCCGGATATCAGGAACGCGAGGTAGCCGCCGGTGCCGACGACCGACAGACCCCGCTCGGTCTTGAGATAGGTGGGCACCCAGGTCGCCAGCGTGTAGTAGCCGCCCTGGACGCCGGTGGAGAGCAGCACCGCGAAGACCGTGGTGCGCAGCAGACCGGGCGAGGCGGCCGTGCCCCGCCGGAAGATCACGGCGAACGAGCCCTTCTCGGCGCTCCCCTCCCGCGCGGCGGCGGCCTGCGGGGCGTCCTCGACCGAGCGCCGCACCCAGATCACGAGCAGCGCGGGCAGCGCGCCGGTCCAGAACATCACCCGCCAGGCCAGGTCGTCGTCGAGGAGGGAGAAGACCGCCGTGTAGACGATCACCGCCAGCCCCCAGCCGACCGCCCAGGAGCTCTGGATCGCGCCGAGCGTACGCCCCCGGTGCTTCGCGCTCGCGTACTCGGCGACCAGGATCGCGCCGACCGCCCACTCACCGCCGAAGCCCAGGCCCTGAAGGGCACGGAAAACCAGCAGGGTCTCGTAGTTGGGCGCGAACCCGCAGGCCACGGTGAAGACGGCGTACGTGATCACAGTGATCATCAGCGCCTTCACCCGGCCGATCCGGTCCGCGAGCACCCCTGCGCCGGCGCCGCCGATGGCCGAGACGACCAGGGTGACCGTGGTGAACAGCCCTGTCTGGCCGTTGTCCAGGCCGAAGTAGGCCGTGAGCGCGACCATGCTCAGCGGCAGCGTGAAGTAGTCGTACGAGTCGAGGGCGTAACCGCCGAAAGCGCCGCCGAAGGCGCGGCGCCCGCGGGGGCCGAGGGCGCGCAGCCAGCCGAACGCGCCGTCGTCGGAGGCCGGCCGGCCCGGATCGGGCCGGGTCGTGGCGGTCGGGACCTGGGAGGGAGGGGGCGTACTCATGGGCACCTCGCAGTGAGGGGGAGAGTGCGTGATACGTGCGTGAGACGGGGGCCGGGCCGTGCCGGAACGCGTGGCGCCGAGCGTGGAGCGGAGGGGGCGCCTGTCCAGCAAGGTAGAGGATCGTTGAACGATCCTTCAATACCTGTGTTGTTTCGTTCTCGGGTCTGCGATTGAATTCCGGCATGGCCGCCGAACTGACCGGACTCGCCGACGACCGGGCCCTCCTCGGGCGCACCAGCACCGCCGAGCGGGTCTCGGACATCCTGAGGAGCCGGATCGCCGACGGCTTCTTCCCGCCCGGGACACGGCTGTCCGAGGACAGCATCGGCGGCGCCCTCGGCGTCTCCCGCAACACCCTCCGCGAGGCGTTCCGCCTGCTCACCCACGAACGGCTCCTCGTCCACGAGCTCAACCGCGGTGTCTTCGTGCGGGTGCTGACCGTCGAGGACGTCGAGGACATCTACCGCACCCGCCGTCTCGTCGAGTGCGCCGTCGTACGCGGTCTGGGAGCCCCGCCGTACGGCCTTGACCGGCTCGCCGAGGCCGTCGCGGAAGGACAGCGGGAGGCCCACGAGGCCGACTGGAGGGGCGTCTCCACCGCCAACATCCACTTCCACCGCGAACTGGTCGCCCTCGCAGGCAGCGCCCGCACCGACGAGCTGATGCGCAGCGTCTTCGCCGAACTCCGGCTCGCGTTCCACGTGGTGGACGATCCGCGCGAGCTGTACGAGCCGTACCTGGCGCGGAACCAGCTCATCCTGCGGACCCTCCGGCGCGGGGAGCGCGAGGAGGCCGAGCGGCTGCTGGCGGACTACCTCGACGACTCGCTGCGGAACCTGGTCGCGGTGTACGGGAGGCGGGTCGCCGAGGTCTCCTGAGACGCCCGGGCCGAGCACGGCCGTCACGGCATCGGTGGCGCCGTAAGGCCCGTTTGAGGTCGCCACGGCCTGGGGGAGTTGCCACGGCCTGGGTGAAGTCGTCCCGGCCCGGGTTAAGTCGTCCCGGCGCGGGTGAATCGGTCACGGCCACGGTGACACCGTGCCGGCCCTCGCCCGGCGGAACGATTTGGGTCGATGTCAGACCCAGGACCTAGTCTGTGCACCGTGACTTCACCGGCATCGACGGACAGCGTTCCGCCCCAGCTCGGCGCGGGGCCGCGCCCTGCCCCGGGCCCGGCCGCCGACGAGGGACTGGCGCGGCGGCTGCGCGCGCTCGCCTGCACCGCGCCGCTGCACGACCTGGACACGCGCAAGGCGAACCTCGCCGGCGAGTACTCGGTGTACGGCATGGCGGAGGTGGCCCTCGCCGCCATCGACCTGGTCACCCTGAACATGGACTTCGACACCGGCGCGGACCACGACCAGATCGTCGCCCGGCTCATCCCGCGCATCGCCGCCCAGGCCCCCCGGCGGCCCGTCGAGGAGCACGAGCGGGTGGCCCGCTGGGTCCTGGAGAACCTGATCAACGTCGGCAGTGTCGACCGCGGCTTCCGTGCCGTGTACGGGACGTTCGCGCCCGACGGCACCTATGTCCGCCGCGACTACGACTTCAAGCTGATCGAGGAGGTCCCCGGCTACGGGGGCGGTGTCTACCTCCGCACGACCGACGAGGCCGTCAACGTCCTGGTGGGCGCCCTCGACACCGATGTCACCAGCGCCCAGATCGCCGCCGAGGTCAAGCTGGAGGTCCTGATCAGCCGGGGCAGGCTCGCCGACGCTCAGCTCGCCGCCGAGCAGGCCCGCTACCGGACCGTGCAGTACTCCGAGACGCTGCGCAGGGCCCTGGACGCCACCCGGCGCAACGTCCGCGCGGTCGACTGGCTCCGGACCGTGCCCGACATGATCGCCGAGGCACTCGACCACGTCGCCGACCGCTACCGTCACGAGAACGCGATCCTCACCAACATCCGCAAGGCACGCGACGAGTCCGAGGAACCCGAGCACAAGCGGCGCGCCGCCGAACTCGTCGACATCGTCAAGGACTGCATCCGACGGCACACACAGCTGCAGTCGAGGCTGCTGGAGGCCGGGCCGCTGTTCCGCGCGGAGCAGGACCGGCAGGCCTTCGCCACCCCGATGACCACCTCGGGCACGGACATCTACGGCCATCTCCTGGCGCCGCTTCTTCCGCTGCCCGTGGAGCAGGCACGCCGGGTGACCGACGCGTTCTTCGCTCGCGGGACGGGACTGCGCACACCGGGGTCCGTGCGGGTCGGGGACCTCGTCGAGCTGCTGTTCACGCCCCCCGTGGAGCGCGAGCACCTCGGCGCGGAGATGCCCGAGCCCGACCTGATCGCCACACCGGACGACAGTCGCTTCAGCGAGGAGCAACTGGCGGCGGCGAAGGAACTGCTCGACCTGCCGGCGGACGCGCCCCGGCGGCTGTCCGGACTGCTGGCGGAGGCCCGGCTCCAGGATCCCGAACTGCCCTATCTGGTCGCCCTCCTGGCCGTGCACGCGGCGAGCCCGCCGGTCGGGACGGCCTACCGGCAGGGCGAGGCGAAGCTGCTGTTCTCCGTGGACGACGGGGTGGAGCTTGACGATCCCGAGTTCGGCGGGGCCGATCTGATCGTGGGCACGGCCCTGCTGGACGCGGCCGGGATGGCGGCGGACCGGGAGGCGGCGTGAGGGCCCCCCGGGAGCCGCGCCCGTGGTGCCGCCGCCGGCCGTCCACGGCCTGTCGCCCGGCGCCCCGCACTCCTGACTTCACCGCCCCCACCCTCGTCCGTCCGACCAAGGAGTTCCGCTGTGAGTGAGCACGTCGAGTGGAGCGAGCCGGAGACGGCCGCCGCTCCGGTGGCCGCGCCCCTCACTCCCGCCGACGCCGCCGACGCCGCCCGGCTCGTCGCCTTCGGGCTGCAGCCCAAACTGCAGCCCGCCCGGGACCAGGAGTACGGCGAACTGCTCCGGCGGTACCGGGAGGATCCGGGGTTCGCGCGGCTCGCCGATGCCGTGGCCGCCGGGCTGGGACTGATCGTGCTGGAGGTGTCACCGCGGGCGGGCATGGCGGTGACGGCGGCCGAGGACTCCGTCTTCGCCGTGCGGATGGGTGACTACGCGCGACGGACGGCGGCCGACTCGGTGGACCGGTTCCTGCACGGGCTGGCCCATCTCGCGGTGGCCGCCATGGCGTTCCCCCGGCCCGAGGACCTCGCGGACGACGGATACATCGGGCGGGTCTCGGTCAACGGCGTCGACGCCTTCGTGCGGCAGGCCTGCCGCCGGCTGGAGGAGCGCGCCGAGGAACTGGGGGAGAACACCGACCCGGCGACCGACGCGCCGGGCCTGGAGTCGGCCTGGCGGACCTGGGCGAGACGCAGCTCCACCGGCGCCACCAAGGACGCGCGCAGGCTGGCCGGGTCCACCACCGGCATCATCGGCAAGGCGGTGGGCTTCCTGACCGACTCGGGCTTCCTCCAGCGCACCGGGGACGACAACGGCGGTACGTACCGGACGACCGCGCGGTACCAGCTCCAGGTGCGGGACATGGCGGGCAGCGCCGCGATGGCCGAACTGCTGGAGCTGGGCGTCGTGCCCGTCACCGACGGCTCGGCCACGCTGCTGCCCGCCGAGGACACCGACGACCTGGAACTGGTGGCCGACGCAGGACTGCCCTTCCACTCCTGACCGCCGCCGGCCGCTCCCGGGCACCACGACCACCCGCCCGTCCTCACGACCGCCCCCGCCCCCACGACCCCGCTCGACGGTCCGCCGTCACCACCGCACCGCACGAACCCCCTTACGACCGCGAAAGTCCGCCGCCATGTACGAGCTGTCCCGGGTCCGCCTCTACTCCATCGGGCCGGCCGGTGCGCGCTACGCCGACACCGTGCTGGACCTGCGGGGTGTCGGCGCGTACGTGCCCGACCCCGCACCGCAGCAGGCGGAGTTCTTCGAGGAGGAACCCACCGGCCCGCCGCGCCGCCCGGCACCGGCGGGTGTCCTCTTCCTGGAGAACGGCGGCGGCAAGTCCGTCCTGCTCAAACTGATCTTCTCGGTGATGCTGCCCGGCCACCGCAACACCCTGGGCGGTGCCAGCTCGGGTGTGCTGCGCAAGTTCCTGCTGGCCGACGACTGCGGGCACGTCGCCCTGGAGTGGCAGCACACCCTGACCGGCGAGTGCGTCGTCGTGGGCAAGGTGAGCGAGTGGCGGGGCCGGCAGGTCTCCAATGACCCCCGCAAGTTCGCCGAGGCCTGGTACTCCTTCCGGCCCGGCCCGGGGCTGAGCCTGGACAACCTGCCCGTGGCCGAGTCCACCGCCGTACGCCCGCCCGTCGAGGGCGCGTCCGGTGCCCAGGGACGGCGGCGGACGATGAAGGGCTTCCGGGACGCCCTCACCGAGGCGGGCAAGGCGTATCCGCACCTCGAAGTGCACTGGGAGGAGATCCACGACCGCTGGAACGAGCATCTGACCGACCTCGGCCTCGACCCGGAACTCTTCCGCTACCAGCGGGAGATGAACGCCGACGAGGGCGAGGCCGCCGGACTCTTCGCGGTGAAGAAGGACTCCGACTTCACCGACCTGCTGCTGCGGGCCGTCACCGACACCCGGGACACGGACGGACTGGCCGACCTGGTCGGCGGGTTCGGCGACAAGCTCGGGCGGCGGGCCGAGCTGATCGCCGAGCGGGACTTCACCGCCGGGTCCGTCGATCTGCTCGGGCGGATCGTCGAGGCCGCCGAGGCCCGTTCCCGGGCCCGGGACGTCCACGCGGGCGCCGAGCGCCGCACCCGCACCCTGGCCCGCCGCCTCTCCGCGCGGGCCGCCCGGGAGCGGCTGCGGGGCACCGACCTCGCCCAGCGGACGACCGCCGCCGCGTACGCGGTCACCCACTCCGAGGCCGCCCGGGACCGCAGCGCCCAGATCGCGGCCGAACTCGCCTACCGGCACGCCTCGTTGGCGCTGGCCGCCGCGGAGAAGTCGGCCGCCTCGCAGAAGCGTGAGCTGGCCGACGCGCGCACCCTGCACTCCGCCTGGCAGGCCGCCGAGGCCGTGCTCCGGCACCGGGCCGCCGCCGACCGTGTCGCCCGCGTGGCCGCCGCCATCCAGGAGGCCGAACGGGACGCCGCCCCCGCGCTCGCCGCCCGAGCCAGGGCCGCCGTCGACCTCGTCCGCGCCCTGCACGCCGCAGCCGAGAGCGCCGAGAACCTGGCCAACGAGGGCGAGGAGAAGTCCGCGGCACTGCAGGAGGCAGGCGAGGCCGCCCACCGGGACGCGACCGTCGCCGCCACCGAGGCGCAGCGCGCCCGCAGCGAGGCCGGTCACCTCAAGCAGCGGCTCGGCGAGGTCGAGCAGGAGACCGCCGAGGCCGTCCGCGCCGGCTGGCTCGACGACACCGCCCCCGACGCCGATCCGGCCCGCGCCGCCCTCGCCGCCAGCGACGCCGAGAAGACGGCCGTCGCCGCCTGGGACACCGCGCGCGATGCCTCGCGCCGCGCCGCCGAACACGCCCGGGAGGCGGCCTCCGCCGAGTCCCGCGCGGAACTGACGGCCGCCCGCGCGGCGGACGCGGCGACCGCCGCCGAGCGCGCCCTCGACGGGGAGCTGCGCACCGCGGAGGCACTCGCGGCGGAGGAGCGGCTGGCGGAGCTGCTGAGCCTGCCGGGTACCGCCGGCCGCACACGCCCCGGGGTGCCGGTGCCCCGCAGGGCAGAGCCGTCCGACGGCGACAGCACGGGGACCGCCGGCGCGGCGGCCGACGACGCCCGTACGACGGCCGGGCGTTCCGCCGCCGACGGCTCGCTCACCCCCGAGGAGCTGGACCGCTTCGCCGACGAACTGCGCGAACTGCTCGACGACAACGTGTCGTCCGCCGAGCGCCACCTCTTCGACCTGCGCACCGCCGCCGCCGACGACGCGCGCATCCTGGGCGCCCTCGGCGACGGCGGGCTGCTGCCGCCCGGCCCCGACGTCCTGGCCACGGTCGAGTTCCTCGGCGAGCACGGCATCCCCGCCCTGCCCGGCTGGCGCTACCTGGCCCAGGCCGTCGACCCCGTCGACCACGCCCGCGTGCTGGCCGCGCGCCCGGAGCTGGTCGACGGCGTGATCATCACCGACCCGGACTCGCACGCCCGGGCCCGCGAGGCGCTGAGCGACGCGGCACTCCTCCCGAGGTCCGCCGTGGCCGTCGGCACGGCGGCCGCCCTGCTGGCCCCGACCCCGCCGGCCGACGCGGGCGACGGCCCCTCCTCCGACGTGTTCCTCGTGCCGCCCAACCCGGCCATGCACGACGAACACGCCGCCGACGAGGAACGGCAGGCGCTGCGCGCGCGGGCGACCGAGCGGGACGAGGAGATCCGGCGGCTGGCGGCCCGGCTGGGCAAGGACCGCGAACTGGCGGCCCGCCTCTCCTCGTGGCGCACGGGGTGCCCGGCGGGCAGACTCACCGAACTGGCCGGCGCCGCGCGGGAGACGCGGGCGTTCGCCGAGGAGGCCGAGGCCGAGCTGTCGGAGGCGCGGACCGTCCGGGCCGAGGCCGACGAGGCGGCGGCCGAGGCGGCCCACGTGCGTGACGAGCGGCAGGAGGCCGCACAGAAGGCCCGCCGTGCCGCGGACGCCCTCGCCGGACTGGCCTTCCGGCTGCGTGAACGTGCCGGATGGCAGGCCAAGCTCCGCGAACTCGCCGACGAGGCCGCCGAGTCCGAGGCCCGCGCCCAGTCCTGTCTGGAGCGCGCCCGGGCGGCCGACGAGGACCGCCGCGCCACCCAGCGCGCCGCCGACGACGCCCGCCGCACGGCGCGTGCGCTGCGCGCCGAGCGCGCGGAGATCGCCGGCGCCCCCGACGACGTACCGGAGACCGGCCCCGACGCGCCCCAGCACCCTCTCGCGGCCCTCCGCGAGGCGTACCGCGCCGCCTCCCAGGTGTACGAGAAGGTGGGTGTCGGCGCCGATCTGCGCGCCGAGCAGGCGCGGGCCGAGAGCGACGAGAGCTCCGCGATCGCCGAACTCGGCCGGCTGACCAACAAGGTGCGCAACCGCGCCGAGCAGCTTCTGCAGTCCCCGGACGGTTCCGACGCCCCCTCCCGGCAGGCCGCCGTCGCCCGCGCCGAGGAGCTGGTCCAGCTCCTGGAGAGCCGGGTGTCCCTGTCGAGCGAGCAGCTCGGGCGACTGCGCGGCGAGGCCGAGCGGCACGCCCCCGAGGACGGCGACGCGCACACCGAGCTGCCCGGGGAACTGCTCCCGCGCGACGCCGAGCACGCCCAGGGCCTGCTGCGCACCGCCACCGCCGAACTCGCCTCCCGGGCCGAGGCGCTGACCCGGGCACGCGAGGCCCACACCGAGCTGCTGGAGTCCCACCGCGCCGCCGAGGACGCGGCCGGCGGCTTCGACGAGACCGCCGCCCTGCTCCGGGACCTCCTGCGCGACCACTCCACGGACGAGGACCAGGAGGAGACCGAGCCCTACCCCGGCGGACCCGAGGAGGCGCGCAGGGCCGCCGCCGAGGCCCGCCGCTCCCTGCGCGGCTGCGCCGCCGACCTGTCCGCCGCCGAGGGGGCCGTGCGCGAGGCCAGTGACATCCTCGTACGTCACGCCAACTCCACCCGCTACGAGCAGGTCCGCACACCCGCCCGCCAGCAGATCCGCGAGCTGCCGGCGGCCTCGCTGCCCGAGCACGCCCAGAAGTGGGCCGACGCGTTCGCGCCCCGGCTCCGGGTCCTCACGGACGAGCTGGCGCAGCTGGAGCGCAACCGGGACTCCATCGTCGACCGGCTGCGTGGCCTGGTGGAGTCGGCCCTCGCCACGCTCCGCTCCGCCCAGCGGCTGTCCAGGCTCCCCGAGGGGCTGGGGGAGTGGTCCGGCCAGGAATTCCTGCGCATCCGCTTCGAGGAACCCGACCAGGCCACCCTCACCGAGCGGCTCGGCGAGGTCGTCGACGAGGCGACCCGTGCGGCCGTGAAGAAGAACTCCGACATGCGCCGCGACGGCATGTCCCTACTGCTGCGGGGGGTCAGCGCCGCACTGCAGCCCAAGGGCATCGCCGTGGAGATCCTCAAGCCGGACGCCGTGCTGAGGGCCGAGCGCGTCCCCGTCGGACAGATGGGCGACGTCTTCTCGGGCGGCCAGCTGCTCACGGCCGCCATCGCCCTCTACTGCACGATGGCCGCGCTCCGCAGCAACGACCGGGGGCGGGACAGGCACCGCCACGCCGGCACGCTGTTCCTGGACAACCCCATCGGCCGCGCCAACGCGACGTACCTGCTGGAACTCCAGCGGGCGGTCTCGGACGCCCTGGGCGTCCAGCTCCTCTACACCACCGGCCTCTTCGACACGACCGCGCTGGCGGAGTTCCCGCTCGTCATCCGCCTGCGCAACGACGCCGACCTGCGGGCGGGCCTGAAGTACATCAGCGTGGAGGAACACCTCCGCCCGGGACTGCCCAAGCAGCCCCGGGCGGGGGAGGCGGCGCACACGGAGATCACCGCGACGAGGATGTACCGGAGGCCCACGTCGACCGCGCCCTGACGGGGCGCGGGGACCTGCGCGACCGGCCCGCGGACCCGCAGCCGCCCGCGTCCCCAGGCACCCCGCCCCTCAGGCGTCGGCCTTCAGGAGATCCGCGCACTTCTCGCCGATCATCATCGTCGTGATGCACGGGTTCACCGTCACCAGATCCGGCATCACCGACCCGTCCGCGACCCGCAGCCCCGCGATCCCCTTCACCCGCAGCCGCGCGTCCAGCGGGGCGGAGGCGTCGTCGTCCGCGCCCATCTTCACGGTGCAGGCCGGGTGGTAGACGGTGTTGTGGGTCTTCTGGATGTAGTCGAGCAGTTCCTCGTTGCTCTGCACGTCGGGCCCGGGCGCCAGTTCGGCCCCCGCCCAGCCGCTCAGCGCCGGCTGCGCCGCGATCTGCCGGGCAAGACGAAGGCCGTACGTCATCACGCGCACGTCGTGCTCGTGCGTGAAGTAGCGCGGGTCGACCTTCGGCTTGTCCCGGTAGTCCCGGGTGCGCAGCCGCACGGTGCCCCGGGACTTCGCCCGCGTCACGTTGGGCGTCAGGCAGAACGCGTTCTCGGAGGTCGGATAGCCGTGCCGGGCCGTGTTCATGTCGAAGGGCACCGACCCGTAGTGGAACATCAGGTCGGGCCGGTCCAGGCCGGGTTCGGTGTCGTAGAAGATGCCCGCCTCCCACCACTGGTTGGACTCGGTGGGCATGGGCTGCGCGGCCTCCCACATGATGACGCCCTCGGGGTGGTCCTGGAGGTTCTCGCCGACGCCCGCCGAGTCCACGACCACGTCGACGCCGACCTCGCGCAGCTGTCCGGCCGGGCCGATGCCGGAGAGCATGAGGATCTTCGGGGTGTCGATGGCCCCGCAGGAGACGATGACCTCACGCCGGGCGCGCACCGTCCGGGTGTGGATGAGGTCGGGGTCCAGGTACTCGGCGCCGACGCAGCGGCGACCCTCCAGCACCAGCTTCTTGGCGCGGACTCCGGTGCGAACGTCCAGGTTGGGCCGACGGCCCATGATCGGGTGGAGGTACGCCACCGAGGACGACTGCCGGATGTTGTTCTCGTCGGAGTTGATCTGGAACCAGTTGGCGCCCCGCACGACCGTCGTCCCCGTGTTGAACGGTGTCGTCGGGATGCCCGCCTGGACGCACGCCTCCAGCAGGGCGTTGCCGCACGGGTCCTCGCTCTTGATCGTGCGGAGCTTCACGGGGCCGGACCGGCCGTGGTGGTCGCCGGGGGCGTCGTTGGTCTCCAGGCGCCGGTAGAGCGGGAAGAGGTCGGCCGCGGACCAGCCCGTACAGCCAGCCGCCGCCCAGTCGTCGAGGTCCTCCGCGGGCGCCCAGAAGGCGATGCACGAGTTGTGGGAGGAGCAGCCGCCGAGGACCTTCGCCCGCGCGTGCCGCATGAAGCTGTTGCCGCTGGCCTGCGGCTCGACCGGGTAGTCCCAGTCGTAGCCGGACTCCAGCAGGCCCATCCAGCGTTCCAGCCTGAGGACGTCGTCGTCGCCGACGTCGCTGGGGCCCGCCTCCAGGACGCACACCGTGACGGACGGATCCTCGGAGAGTCTGGCGGCGACGACGTTTCCCGCGGTGCCGCCGCCGACCACGACGTAGTCGAATTCGTCTGCCTTCATGGGGGGTCGACCTCCTGCGTTGCTGTGCTGCCGTGCTGTGCTGAGTCGGACGTGGGGGTGGGCCGGACTGTCAGTCGGCGGCCGGGGTGCCGACGGTGGCGGCGGGCGGAGCGGGCGGCGAGGCGGGCCCGGCCTCCGCGACCATGCGGTGCTCGGCGAGCACCCCGGTCTTGTGCCGCTGGATGAACCAGTAGTAGGCGAAGCCGCCGCCGGCGATGACCCCGACGAAGAGGACCGCGCCCCACTGCAGGTACCAGTGGAACGGGGCGGCCGCGTTGTAGACCGCGGCGCGCGGCCAGATCAGGTTGAGGGTCATGCCCCCGCCCCAGAGCACGGCGAGGATGTTCACGGGCAGACCCCAGCGGCCCAGCGAGAACCGGCCGTCCCCGGCGGGCTGCCATGTGCCGCGCAGCCGCGCCACCAGCATGGGCACGGTGACACCCAGATAGGCCAGGTAGATCATGATGATGCCGATGCTGGTCACCACGGTGAAGATCTGGGGCTGACGGATGTTGACCACGAGGATGCTCAGAGCCAGCACACCGATGATCACGGTCGGCAGCACCGGCGTCTGGAAGCGCGGGTGGATCTTGGCGAGCTTCGAGGAGGCGGGCAGATTGTTGTCCCGGGCCATGGCGAAGGTCAGCCGGACGGCGGCGGTGTGCACGGCCAGGGCGCACACGGTGACCGCGATCAGGACGCACCACAGCATCGCCTTGCCGGCCGTCGGGCCGAGCACGTTGAGCACGACGTACTGCAACCCGTCCGTGGACAGCCGCTCGCCCTTCAGACTGGAGACGCTCATCAGCGCCAGCAGCAGGATCAGGCCGCCGAGGAGGAAGGAGGCGACGATCGCCCGGATGATGGCGCGCGGCGCGTTCCGGGTCGGGTCCAGGGACTCCTCACCGAGCGAGGCGGCCGTGTCGAAGCCGTACATGACGTACGCGGACGCCAGGGAGGCCACGAGGAACGCGCCCAGATACCCGTTGCCGTACGCGCTGCCGGTGCCGTTGGTCTCCATGACCACCTGCGGCCCGCGGGTGATGTGCACGGCGAACAGCACGATCAGGACGACGGTGGCGATCAGCTCGATGAACACGCCCGCCGTGTTGATCCGGGCCATCAGCTTCACGCCGAAGGCGTTCACCGCGGTGGTGAACAGGATCAGCACCGCGGCCAGGACGACCGCGTTGGTCGCCACGTCGTACGTACCGGTGCCGTCCCCGACGAACTGGAACACGTCGGAGATCTGGGGCAGCGTCAGCTGGTAGGCCAGTGCGACCGCCGCGATCGAGACGATGGAGGCGCACAGCATCATCCAGCCGGCGAGCCAGCCCAGATGCGGATTGCCTATCTTCTTCGACCAGTTGTAGACCGAGCCCGCCACCGGGTAGCGGGCCGCCAGTTCGGCGAAGCAGAGCGCGACCATGAACTGGCCGACGAACACCATCGGCCAGGACCACCAGTACGCGGGGCCACCGCTGGCGAAGCCGAAGTAGAACAGCTGGAAGGTGCCGGTGAGGATCGAGATGTAGCTGATCCCGGCGGCGAAGGTGTGGAAGTTGCCGAGGGTGCGCTTGAGTTCGGGTCTGTAGCCGAACTCGGTCAGCTCGGTGTCGTCGGAGGTGTTCTTGGGGCCGGTGGGTTGCTCGATGGTCGTCATGAGCGGACTCCTGGTGGGCCTTGGGGAGGAGGGGGAGCGGCTCTGCGGGTGCCGAGAACGGTGCGGGTGTGTGGGGGGAGGGCAGGGGAAGGGGGAAGGCGCCCTGGCAGGGCGCGAGGGGCTGTACGGGCGGGGCGCGGGGGGCTGTACGGGCGGGGCGCGGGGGGCTGTACGGGCGGGGCGCGGGGGCCGTACGGGCGGGGTGCGGGGGAGCGGGGGAGCGGGGGACCTACGCGAACCAACCCTGCGGTGCGGGGTCCGTGTTGCGCCAGATGTGCTTCGCCTCGCGGTACTCGGCGAGCCCCGCGGGCCCGAGTTCACGGCCGAAGCCGGACTGCTTGTAACCGCCCCACTCGGCCTGCGGCACGTACGGGTGGTAGTCGTTGATCCAGACCGTGCCGATCCGCAGCCGCGCCGCGAGCCGCTGCGCCCTGGCCTCGTCGGTCGTCCACACGGCACCGGCCAGACCGTAGATCGTGTCGTTGGCCAGCCGTACCGCCTCGTCCTCGGTACTGAACCGTTCCACCGTCAGCACCGGCCCGAACGACTCGTCCTGGACCACGGACATCGTGCTCGTGCACTCGTCGAGGACGGTCGGCAGGTAGTAGAACCCCTGGTCGTAGGCGTCGCCGCTGGGCCGCTCACCGCCGCAGCGCAGCACCGCGCCCTCGGCGACGCCCCGGGCGACGTACTCCTCGACCTTGGTGCGATGCGCCGCCGAGATCAGCGGGCCGGTCTGCGCCCGCTCGTCGAAGGGGCCCCCGAGCCGGATCTCCCCGGCCCGGCGGACGACCTCGTCGACGAACCGGTCGTGCAGCGAGTCCTCCACCAGCAGGCGGGCGCCCGCCGAGCAGACCTGTCCCGAGTGCAGGAACACCGCGGTCAGTGCCATGTCGACGGCCGTGTCGAAGTCGGCGTCGGCGAAGACGATGTTCGGGTTCTTGCCGCCCAGCTCCAGGGCGACCTTCTTCACGCTCGCGGCGGCGTTGGCCATGAGCCGGCGACCGGTCTGCAGCCCGCCGGTGAAGGAGACCAGGTCCACGTCCGGGTGGTCGGAGAGCGGGGCGCCGGCCTCCGGGCCCGCGCCGAGGACCAGGTTGGCCACACCCGCGGGCACCCCGGCCTCCTCCAGGAGACGCATCAGGTGGATCGCGGTGTGCGGGGTCAGTTCGCTCGGCTTGAGCACGAAGGTGTTGCCGGCCGCGAGCGCCGGGGCGACCTTCCAGGCCGTCTGGAGGAGGGGGTAGTTCCACGGGGTGATCAGCGCGCACACCCCGACCGGCTCGTACACGACCCGGCTGTCGACGCCGGGCTGACCGGTGTCGACGACCCGGCCGGTCTCGGCCGTGGCCGCCCGCCCGAAGTAGCGGAAGCAGTTCGCGATGTCGTCGATGTCGTACTCGCTCTCCACCAGCCTCTTGCCGGTGTCGAGGGACTCGGCGCGGGCGAGCGCGTCCTTGTCGCGTACGAGGAGGTCGGCCACCCGCAGCAGCAGGTCTCCGCGGTCGGCGGGTGAGGAGGTGGGCCAGGGGCCCTCGTCGAAGGCGCGGCGCGCGGCCGTGATGGCCTCCACGGTGTCCTTGGCGCCGGCCTCGTCGACGACGGCGACCAGGCTGCCGTCGGCGGGACAGTGGATCTCACGCGTCCGTCCGTCGAGTGCGGATCGCCACGCTCCGCCGATGAAAAGTTCGGGCATGTCTCTCGTTCCTCCTGGTCAGCGCCGTGAGGCCGGCGCCCTTGCGGCTGAGCGCCTAACCGGAAGACCGCGTTCTATGCCTGAAAACAGGCCGAATGTGACGGTCGACACGCCTGGTCGGAAACCTTGACATCCGAGGGGCCGGCCTGATGGGACCAGCACACCAATCCCTCCGGCGCGACCGCGACGCCATGACCGGACGCGGACGTTCACAGGTTCGAAGCCCGGAATCCCGCTCGCGGACAGCGAGAGTGCCCGCGGGAGGGATGCAAGGGGGCATGCGAAGGGGGCCCATGCACCGCACGGGCCCCCTTCGTCGTCCTGCCGTCGTCCTGTCATCGTCCTACGGGTGAGACAGTTGCCCGGCGCCACCCCGTCGGCGTATCCGGGCCTGCGCGCGCTCCGCCGCCCGCGCCTCCCGATGGGCTCGCCGCCGCTCGCGGCGCAGTGCGCGCGCCGTGCTGCTGGGCTCCGAGACCACCCCGTTGCGCTGCTTCCACACCTGGCGGGTCACCCAGACGTCCAGCACGCCCCAGGTCGCCGCGATCGTGCTCGCCACGGTGCTCAGCACCATGGGGAACGCCGGCCACGAGTCCGCCAGCGTGCACAGGACCGCCACCATCGCCTGGACCAGTGTCGCCGCGATGATGAGGACCGCACGCACCGCCGCCGTCCGCACCGGGTCGGGCAGCCGCCGCCTGCGCGCCGGTTCCTCGATCCACAACGGCCGGTACTGCACCCGTTCTTCGTCGCCAAGGGCGGAGAGCCCCCGTTCCTTCACCGCGACGCTCTCCCCCGTCAGCAGGCCGTGCCCCGGTTCCCGAGCGCTTCGCTCCGCCCTCTCGGGCGTCACCGCTCCGTCCCCGGGCGCCGTGCGCCGCTCCGCCGTGCCCATCAAGTCGTCACTCCCCACCGCCGGTGGACCAACAGATCCGGATCGCGAGACCCGGCCCCCCACTGGTGCCCGACTTCCTCTGAATTACGCCGCCTGGGAGCGGCATGCGTGGCCTGTGGCCCATTCCGCCCCCCATTCCCGTACAGAAAGACGATCGACGTGCGCCGAAGATTCCCATGGAACGCAAAAATCCGGCCAACCGTCCGACTTTCCCCGACGGGATGCCGTGGGTTCAACTGCCTGACGAGGGGAGGCAATCTCCCCCAAAGGACGGACAACTCCCCATGTCTGGTTCGCCTTGGGTGCGGAGCGGGTGCGTCCGGCGCTTCGAGATAGGTGTGAGTCGGTAGTAGGCTCACGCCGTTTGTTGACGCACATGTGTACCCCCGGACCTGGCGGGGGTCGAGCTGGGGGAGGCCATGCGCTTTCGCGGGAAATCGATCCGCCGGAAGATCGTGGCGCTGCTGCTCGTGCCCCTGGTGGCGCTGACCGGCGTCTGGACGTTCGCCACGGTGCTGACGGGCCGTGAGGCGAGCGACCTCTTCAGGGTGGCGGACATCGTGGAGGAGGTCGGCTTCCCGACCGAGGACACCATCCGCGTGCTCCAGCAGGAGCGCCGCCAGACCCTGGTCTATCTGGCCGACCCCCGGGCCTCCGGGGCGCTCAAGGCCCTCGACCGCAGCCGGTCCGCCACGGACGCGGCGGTCGACGAGTTCCGCGAGCACGCCCAGAAGACCGATCTGCGGGACGAGGTGGGCGAGACGACCTCACTGCGGCTCACGGCCATCCTGGACGCCCTCGACGGTCTGCCGTCGCTGCGGACGACCGTGGAGAGCGGCACCGTCAGCATCGAGGACACCCTCGAGCACTACAACGATCTCGTCGATCCCTGCTTCACCCTGCTCTCCAACCTCCCCGCCCTCGACAGCGTGGAGATGGACAAGCAGGGCCGCGCCCTGATCAACGTCGCCCGGGCCCGTGAACTCCTCTCCCGCGAGGACGCGTTGCTCAGCTCCGTCCTCGTCGCGAACCGGATCACCAAGGACCAGATCCGCGACTTCTCCGACCTGGTGGCCCAGCGCACCCTGCTGTACGAGATCAGCCTGGCGCAGCTGCCCGCCGCCGAGCGCGACCGTTTCCAGCGCTACTGGAGGAACGGGAACACCGCGCCCCTGCGCTCGGTGGAGCAGGGCGTCATCGGCTCCGACCCCGGACGCCCGAGCGGGGTCACGGCGAAGACCTGGGACAGCGCCGTCGAGCCCGTCCTGTCCGATCTCCGCGACATGAGCGTCGAGGCGGGCGACCGCTATCAGGACCGGGTCAGCCCGCTGGTCACCCACGTCGTCCTGAAGGCCGCCGTCGCCGGCGTCCTCGGCCTCTTCGCCCTGCTCGTCTCGCTCTTCATGTCCGTGCGCATCGGCCGGGTGCTCATCCGCGACCTGCGCCGGCTCCGTCAGGAGGCCCACGAGACCGCCGGGGTGCGGCTGCCCAGCGTGATGCGCAGGCTGGCCGCGGGCGAACAGGTCGACGTGGAGACCGAGGTCCCGCACCTGGAGTACGACAAGAACGAGATAGGCGAGGTCAGCCAGGCACTCAACACCCTGCAGCGGGCGGCCGTCGAGGCCGCCGTCAAGCAGTCCGAACTCCGCAGCGGCATCTCCGAGGTCTTCGTCAACCTCGCGCGGCGCAGCCAGGTCCTGCTGCACAAGCAGCTCACCCTCCTCGACACCATGGAACGCCGGACCGAGGACACCGACGAACTGGCCGACCTGTTCCGCCTGGACCACCTGACGACCCGTATGCGCCGGCACGCCGAGGGCCTGGTCATCCTCTCCGGAGCGGCGCCGTCCCGGCAGTGGCGCAAGCCCATCCAGCTGATGGACGTGGTCCGCGCGGCCGTCGCCGAGGTCGAGGACTACGAGCGGATCGAGGTACGCCGGCTGCCCCGGGTCGCCGTGACCGGCCCCGCGGTCGCCGACCTCACCCACCTCGTGGCCGAACTCCTGGAGAACGCCACGGTGTTCTCGCCCCCGCACACCGCCGTGCAGGTGCTCGGTGAGCGCGTCGCCAACGGCTTCACCCTGGAGATCCACGACCGGGGTCTCGGCATGTCGGCCGAGGCGCTCCTCGACGCCAACCTGAAGCTCGCCGAGACCCCCGACTTCGAACTGTCCGACACCGACCGCCTCGGACTCTTCGTGGTCAGCCGGCTCGCCCAGCGGCAGAAGGTCCGCGTCTCCCTCCAGCCTTCCCCGTACGGCGGCACCACGGCCGTGCTGTTCATCCCCGATGCCCTGCTCACCGACGACGTCCCGGACACCAACGGCATCGGCTTCCGCCTCGACCGCGCCCACCCCACCCGGGAGGCCGAGCTGGAGAACGAACGCAACGCGGCGCTCTCCCAGGTACCGGTCCGGCTTCCGGGGCTCTCCGCCGCCATCCTGGACGGCCCGGTCGAGCTGGAGGCACCGGTCGGCCGGAACCCCCTGACCGGCTTCCCGGGCGCCCTCGGCGACGAGGACGCCGAGCGGGGCGGACTGTTCCGGCCCCGCCACTCCCTCACCGGCGCCACCGAGGAGCACCAGCAGCCGGCGCGCGACGGCGAAGCACGGCGGACCCCGCTCACCGACCCCGACCCGACGCCCGGTCCGGTACCGCTGCCGCAGCGCCGCACCCCGCACCTCGTCAGCTCGCACGGCCGTTCGGTGGCCGGAGCCAGGCCGAGGTACCCGGAGGACGAGCCGGGGCAAGGCCGTCCGGCGGGCCCCGACCCGGCCGCCGAAGCCCGGCCGTTCACCGCCCTGCGCGGCGAGCGCGCCGAACCGCCGGCCCACCCCGGAGCCGACCGCCCCGGACCCGCCGGCCTCCCCGGCGGACACCGCGCCGACCTCCTGCCCCCGGGCAGGTTCGACGGCCCCGCCCTGCCCCAGCGACGCCGTACGGCCTCCGAGGGCGGCGCGGGCCCGATGACCTCGCGGTACGGCTCCGACGAGCCGACCCCGCGTGCGGACACGACGACCGACCAGGCAGAATCGGCACCGAGCCCACTGCCCCGTCGCGTCCGACAGGCCAACCTGGCACCGCAGTTGAAGGACGGCCCCGACCGGCGCGCCGAACGCGAGAGGTCGCGCCCCGGTGGCCGCCCGGAGCTCACCGAACGCGACGCCGACGAGGTACGCAGCCGTATGGCCTCGCTCCAGCACGGTTGGCGGCGCGGCCGCGAGGAGAACGCCGAGGGCGACGACGCCCAGGACGTCCCAGCACCACGAGGAACGACTAAGGGGGACGGTCGATGACCGCACCGAAGGCCGATGGGCACACCGCGACCGGCACGTCCGGGGAGCTGAACTGGCTCCTGGACGACCTGGTCCAGCGCGTCGCCAGCATCCGCAAGGCGCTCGTGCTCTCCAGCGACGGACTGCCCACGGGCGTCTCCGCAGACCTCACCAGGGAGGACAGCGAGCACCTGGCCGCCGTCTCCTCCGGGTTCCACAGCCTCGCCAAGGGCGTCGGCCGTCACTTCGAGGCGGGCAGCGTCCGGCAGACGGTCGTGGAGCTCGACGAGGCGTTCCTGTTCGTCACGGCCGCCGGTGACGGCAGCTGCCTCGCCGTCCTCGCCGACGCCGACGCCGACATCGGCCAGGTCGCCTACGAGATGACCCTCCTGGTCAAGCGGGTCGGCGTGCATCTGGGCTCCGCCCCGCGCGCCGATGTGCCCCACGGCGGGTAGTGGAACGGCATGCGCGGAGACGGTCAGGGAAGTAGCCACTGGTTCGACGACGAGGCCGGGCCAGTGGTGCGTCCGTACGCGATGACCCGCGGCCGGACCAATCACGCGATCCAGCACCGCCTCGACCTGATCGCCGTGGTCGTCACGGAACCGCACGTCGACGACCCGGAAGAGGACCACTCCCTCTCCCCCGAGCACGTCCGTATCGTCGAGCTCTGCCGTGACAACCCCCAGTCGGTGGCCGAACTGGCCGCCGACCTGGATCTTCCCGTCGGGGTCGTCCGCGTCCTCGTCGGAGACCTCGTGGACGAGGAACTCGTCCACGTCACCCGTCCCGTACCGCCCGCCGAGCTGGTGGACGAGAGCATTCTGCGCGACGTGATCAACGGCCTCCGGGCGCTGTGAACACGCCGGGAAGCGGAGTGGACATGTGGCAGCCAACCATCCAGCAGGAGAAGGACCGATGATCCTCGGGCGCTCTGAGCGCGGCACACCCCCGGTCGAGCCCGTCACGCTCAAGATCCTCGTGGCCGGCGGTTTCGGCGTGGGCAAGACCACCTGCGTCGGCGCGGTCAGCGAGATCAAGCCGCTGCGCACCGAGGAGGTGCTCACCGAGGCGGGTCGCCCGGTCGACGACACCAGCGGTGTGGAGAACAAGACGACCACCACGGTCGCCATGGACTTCGGACGCATCACCCTCCGAGAGGACCTGGTCCTCTACCTGTTCGGCACCCCCGGCCAGGACCGCTTCTGGTTCCTCTGGGACGAACTCGCCTCCGGCGCCCTGGGCGCGGTGGTCCTGGTGGACACACGTCGGCTGGAGGACTGCTTCGCCGCCGTCGACTACTTCGAACGGCGCTCCATTCCTTTCGTGATCGGCGTCAACTGCTTCGACGACGCCGCGCACTACCCCGCCGAGACGGTCCGGCAGGCGCTCGACCTCGACCCCGATGTGCCGATCGTGCTCTGCGACGCCCGCCGGCGGGACTCGGTCAAGGACGTCCTGGTCTCCGTGGTCCGGCACGCGATGACGTTCGCCACGGACCACCGCCAGCCGGCCGCCACCTGAACACGGCCCGTACCCCCGCCGACCGGGGTACGAGCCGTGGCCCCATGACACACACGCGTGGACCCGCGTACCGCGTGCCCCGCGGACGGACGCCTGCGCGCGCGTGCCTCGTCCCGAGTACCCGCGCCCCGCGTCAGCGCACGTCGTCCTCGTGCCAGCCCAGACTCTTCTCCACCGCCTTGCGCCAGTTGTGGTACTCGCGATCACGTACGGACGCCTCCATGGAGGGCGTCCACTCGACGTCCTTGCGCCAGTGCGACTTCAGCTCGGCGAGGTCGTTCCACACCCCGGTCGCGAGCCCGGCCGCGTACGCGGCGCCCAGACAGGTCGTCTCCGAGACGCGCGGCCGGATCACCGGTACGTCCAGGACGTCCGCCTGGTGCTGCATCAGCAGGTTGTTCCGGGTCATGCCGCCGTCCACCTTGAGGGTCGTGATCCGCACCCCCGAGTCCTGGAACATGGCGTCCACGACCTCACGCGTCTGCCAGCTCGTCGCCTCCAGCACCGCCCGCGCGAGATGGGCCTTCGTGACGTACCTGGTCAGCCCCGTGACGACCCCGCGCGCGTCCGACCGCCAGTAGGGCGCGAACAGCCCCGAGAACGCGGGCACGATGTACGCGCCGCCGTTGTCGTCGACGCTCGCCGCCAGGGACTCGATCTCGTCCGCGGTACGGATGATGCCGAGCTGGTCGCGGAACCACTGCACCAGGGCGCCCGTGATCGCGATCGACCCCTCCAGGCAGTACACCGGCGCCTCGTCGCCGATCTTGTACCCCATGGTCGTGAGCAGTCCGCTCTTCGAGGCGACGGGCCGGTTCCCGGTGTTGAGCAGCAGGAAGCTGCCGGTGCCGTACGTGTTCTTCGCCGTGCCCACGTCGTAGCAGGCCTGGCCGAACACCGCCGCCTGCTGGTCGCCGAGTGCCGAGGCCACCGGCACCCCGGCGAGCGGGCCCACGGCGGTGCCGTACACCTCGGCGGAGGACCTGATCTCCGGGAGGATCGCCTCCGGGATGTCCATCGCGGAGAGGATCGAGGGGTCCCACCGGAGGGTCTGAAGGTTCATCAGCATGGTGCGCCCGGCGTTGGTGACGTCGGTGACGTGCCGGCCGCCGTCCGTGCCGCCCGTCAGGTTCCAGATCAGCCAGGAGTCGATGGTGCCGAACGCGATCTCGCCGCGCTCGGCACGGGCCCTGAGTCCGGGTACGTTGTCGAGCAGCCAGGCGGCCTTCGGGCCGGAGAAGTAGCTGGCCAGCGGCAGACCGGTCTGCTCTCGGAACCGGTCCTGGCCGTCCGCGCCGCCGAGTTCGGTGCAGAGCGCCGAGGTGCGCGTGTCCTGCCAGACGATCGCGTTGTGCACCGGCCTGCCCGTCGCGCGGTCCCACAGGACCGTCGTCTCGCGCTGGTTGGTGATACCGAGCGCGCTGATCTGCTCGGCGCGCAGACCCGCCTTGGCGACCGCCCCGGCGACCACCGCCTGCACCTTCGACCAGATCTCGGTGGCGTCGTGCTCCACCCATCCCGGCTTGGGGAAGATCTGGCGGTGCTCGCGCTGGTCCACGGCGACGATGGCGCCGCCGTGGTCGAAGACGATGCAGCGGCTCGAAGTGGTGCCCTGGTCGATGGCGGCCACGTACTTCTGGGCGTTGTCCGGCATGACATCCCCTCAGGTCCTGCGTCGATTCACGTCGTGCGTCGGCTCGTGCACCGCGTCGGTGCGTCAGAAGGCTGCGTTGTGGACGAGGCCCGCGAGGACCCCGCCGACCAGGGGGCCGACGACCGGGATCCAGGCGTAGCCCCAGTCCGAGGTGCCCTTGTGGGGGATCGGCAGGAAGGTGTGCACGATGCGCGGGCCGAGGTCACGAGCAGGGTTGATGGCGTAGCCGGTGGGCCCGCCGAGAGAGAGGCCGATACCGACGACCAGGAGGGACACCAGCAGAACCGAGATGCCGGAGCCGTAGATCCCGGCCTCCTCACCGGGGATCTGGCCGATGCCGATGCCGGTGTTCCTGCCGAACGCGAGGATCGGCAGGACCAGCGCCATCGTCGCGATGATCTCCGTGATCAGGTTGGCGGCCGGGTTCCGGATCTCCGGGATGGTGGAGAAGATCCCGAGGGTCGGGGTCGGCTCGTGCGCGGTGCCCTCGGTGGTGCCCTCCTCGCGGACGTTCGCCCGGAACTGCGCGAGATAGACGAGGTAGGCGAGGACCGCGCCGAGCATCGCGCCCACCAGCTGGCCGAGCAGGTACACCCAGACCTTGTCCCAGGTCCCGGTGTCGACCGCGATCCCCACCGTGACCGCGGGGTTGAGGTGCCCGCCCGACAGGGGCGCGGCGGTGTAGGCGCCCGCCAGCACGGCGAAGCCCCAGCCGAACGCGATGACGATCCAGCCCGACGCCCTCGCCTTCGAGAACCTGAGGGTGACGGCGGCGCACACACCGGCGCCGAAGAGAATCAGGATCGCCGTACCGATGACCTCACCGACGAATATGTCTCCGTTGCTCATGGCGGCTCCTTGGCCCCGGCCCGGGGTGATCGACCCCGGACCTTCCGTGCAGGGTGCGTTCCCATGGCTACGTCAGCCGAGGGCAGGAGGTCCCGCGCCCCGCCCGGCGTCCGTGACGAGCGTGCCGTCGCGGCGGAATCGCCCGTGGGGAGTGGCCCGTTGCGCGGGTGCGAAGCCCTGGCGGCGCTGATGGCGGGCAGTGCACGAAGAGGCCCGAATGCGGCGATGCCGACCGACACCCGGAAGTGTTCACCGGCACCCAGGGGGCGTCAAGAACACGGACGACACCGGTTGGGAGCGGCTCCCGGGCGCACGCACCGGCGCGGAGCAGAAGCCGGCCCCGACGGCCCGGCCGCCCCCGGGACACGGCTGCCCGGCGGACGCCGAGCCGGCGAAACGCCACACGGAACTCGGGTTCGCGCCACACGGAACCGGCGGAGCGTCACACGCAACCGAGGTCGCTCCACACAGAACTGGCGGGGCGTCACACTAGACCGGCGGGGCACCACACGGAACCGGCGCGGCTCACACCGAACCGGCGGAGCGGCACAGCGGCCGTGAGGAGGCGGGCGGGTCCGCCGGGGCCCGGGGTTTCACCGAACGGCGATCACCGCCGACCCGTGCCCGAACAATCCCTGGTTGGCGCTGATTCCCACCCGGGCACCCTCGACCTGCCGGTCCGTGGCCTCGCCCCGCAACTGCCACACCAGCTCACACACCTGAGCGATCGCCTGTGCCGGTACCGCCTCCCCGAACGAGGCCAGCCCTCCGCTGGCGTTCACGGGGGTGCGCCCGCCCAGCGCCGTCACGCCGTCCCGCAGCAGCTTCGCGGCCTCTCCCTCGCCGCACAGTGCCAGATCCTCGTACCACTGCAACTCCAGCGCCGTGGACAGGTCGTAGACCTCCGCGAAAGACAGGTCCTCCGGCCCGGCCCCCGCCTCCTCGTACGCCGCCCGCGCGATCGACGCCCGGAACGTCTCCTCCGGCGCGGCCACCGCGACCGCCGAGTCCGTGGCGATGTCCGGCAGGTCCAGCACGGTGTTGGGATAGCGGGGCGTCACCGTGGACACCGCCCGTATCCGCACCGGCTCGCGCACTCCGTGCCGCCGCGCGAACTCCATGCTGGACAGCAGCAGCGCCGCACCGCCGTCCGAGGTCGCGCAGATGTCCAGCAGTCGCAGCGGATCGGCGACGACGGCCGAGGCCGCCACCTCCTCGGCCGTGACCCGCTTGCGGTAGCGCGCGTACGGATTGAGCGCCCCGAGCGCGGAGTTCTTCACCTTGACCCGCGCGAAGTCCTCCGGCGTGTCCCCGTGCACCGCCATCCGCCGCCGCGCGTACAGCCCGAAGTACGTCGGGTTGGTGGCCCCGAGGATCCGGAACCGCAGCCAGTCCGGATCGTCCGCCCGGTCCCCGCCGGCCGGCCGGAAGAACCCCTTGGGAGCCGAGTCCGCCCCCACGACGAGCACCACGTCGGCGAGGCCCGCGAGGATCTGGGCCCGCGCGGCGCCGACCGCCTGCGCCCCGGACGCACACGCCGCGTACACGCTCGTGACCCGGGCCCCCTGCCAGCCCAGCGCCTTCGCGAAGGTCGCCCCCGCCACATAGCCCGGATAGCCGCCCCGCACCGTGTCCGCGCCGACGATCGAGCCGACGTCCCGCCAGTCGACCCCCGCGTCGGTCAGCGCCGCGCGCGCGGCCACCGTCCCGTACTCGACGAAACTCCTGCCCCACTTGCCCCACGGGTGCATGCCCGCGCCCAGCACCGCCACCTCGCCCGTCATGCCCTCGCCCCCGTCGGCCTCCAGTGCCAGGTCGTCCAGGTAGCCTCCGCGTCCTCGTGCAGCACACCGGGGACGACCTCCACCTCCATCCCCACCGTCAGATCGGCGACGGTGACCCCGGGAACCGCCTGACCCAGCACCACGAGACGTTCCTCGGCCAGTTCCACAGCGATCAACGCGTACGGCTCCCACGGAAGTTCCGGATCGGACACGTAGGGTGACGGAGGCCGGTACCGACCGTCCGTGTACGACCACACCCGCCCCCGGCGCGACAACGGGACCTCGCGCAGATCGCCGCCGGGACAGTGCGGGTTGCGGCAGTGGACGTCCTCGCGGGGGAAGAACACCGAGGCGCATGCCGAACAGCGCGTACCGAGCAGCCGGAAGCCCTCGCCCTCCCCGGCGAACCATCCGGCCACCACAGGTGTGCGAATTTGCGACAAGATCCCTCCCCGGCGAGCAAATCTGATGGGTCGTCAGAATTCTTTCACGGGCATCTCGAATTGGGCAGGTCCCGGGAGAACCAACGAACCCCGTCCGGCGTCGCAGTATCGGGAGGGCCGGCCGGGGCCCACGGGGGTGGTTCCGGCCGGCCCTCACCCGTACCCGTGGGTGACCTCCTGGTACCGACGGGTGACCCGCGGGTACGACGGCATGGCGCATTGCGCCGCCCCGGCAAGACGACGAGCGGATGATCGGATACAGTCCGCCGCGTGTCCCCGAACCAACACCCACCCGCCAACTCCGCACCGGACTCACACTGTTCGAGATGCGGAGCGCCCTACGGAGAGGGCGTGTCCGGCTGGCCCCGCACCTGCGCGGCCTGCCACACAGTGGCCTACCGCAATCCGCTTCCCGTCGCGGTGGCTCTCCAGCCCGTGTACGACACCAAGGGCACGGCCCTCGTCGTGATCACACGGACCATCGCTCCCGCGCGCGGGGGGACCGCCCTGCCCGGCGGCTTCATCGACCACCGGGAGGACTGGCGGCACGCCGTCGTCCGTGAGCTGAAGGAGGAGACGGGCATCTGCGTCGCCGACCGCGACGTACGCCTCGCCGACGCCATGAGCTCCCCCGACGGTCATCTGCTGCTGTTCGGGCTGCTCCCGGAGCGCCCGGCCGCCACTCTGCCGCCGCCCGTCGCGACGGACGAGACGGAGGGCTGGCACCTGCTGCGCAGGCCCACAGAACTCGCCTTCCCCCTGCACACCCTGGCCGTCCGGGCGTTCTTCGACGGCCGCTACATCTGAGCCGAACCCGCACCCGGGCCAAGCAGGCTCACTCCCGGCCGAGCCCCCGTACCCGCACCGGATACGGCGGCTCGGCCGGACCCTCGTCCCCGTCCCGCTCCACCACCACACGCGGCCCCTGCCGGCGCGCCGTGTACCGCTCGACCTCCGGCTCGTCGAAGCCGTCGCCCGCGTCCGGCACCACGAGCCCGCCCCCCGTCCGCCCGCGCGCGGGTGCCCACACCTCCAGTTCCAGGCCGCCGTCGGCGCCCCGGACCGGCAGCACGGCACCCGCGCGCGCGAGTACCGGGATCCGTGACAGGGGCGCGTCGAGCAGCACCTGCCCCGGCCCTTCGTACGCCTGCCCGGTCGCCGTGTCGTACCAGCGCCCCCGCGGCAGCCGCACCGCACGTCGCTCCACGCCCGGCTCCAGCACCGGCGCCACCAGCAGAGCGTCACCCAGCAGGAACGCGTCCTCGCAGTCCCGCAGCGCCCGGTCCTCGGGCGCCGCCCACCACAGCGGACGCACATAGGGCGCCCCCGTACGACGTGCCAGATGGGCCAGCGTCATGAAGTACGGCAGCAGCCGCCGCCGCTCGACGAGCGCCGCGCGCGCATGCCCGACGACCCCCTCCCCGAACTCCCACGGCTCCCGCCGCCCCGCCCCCGCGCGCGTACGGAACAGCGGCAGCTGGGCCCCTAGCTGGAACCACCGCAGATACAGCTCCGGCGACGGGCTCCCGTCGGACCCGCCCACGTCCGGACCCGCGTACGGCACCCCGCACAGACCGAGCCCCAGCACCAGCGCGAGCGACGCCCGCAGCCCGGGCCAGCCCGTCGCCACGTCCCCCGACCACGTCCCCCCGTAACGCTGGATGCCCGCCCACCCGGACCGCGACAGGACGAACGGACGCTCCTGCGGCACCAGCTCGCGCAACCCCTCGTAGGCGGCCCGGGCCATGCACAGCGCGTACACGTTGTGCGCCTCGCGATGGTCGCCGCCCCTGCCCTCCAGATCGTGCCGGACCGACCTGGGCAGCGTGTTCTCGCCGAACCCCGTGAACGACGCCGGTTCGTTCCTGTCGTGCCAGAACCCGGCGAACCCCTGCGCCAGACGCTCCTCGTGGAGACCACCCCACCACGCGCGCGTGGCGGGGCGCGTGAAGTCCGGGAAGACCGACTCCCCGGGCCTGAGGAGACCCTTCACCACCCGCCCGCCGGCATCCCGGACGAAGGCGTCCTCGGCCATTCCGCTGTCGTGGACCGCGTCACCCGGCCGCACCCTGACCGCCGGATCGACGACCGACACCAGCCGGATGCCGTCGCGCCGCAGCTCGTCCGCGAGATCCGGCAGCTTGGGATACCTCTCCGCGTCCACCGTGAACGCCTGACGGGCGTCGAGGTGGTCGACGTCCAGATGGACCGCGTCGAGCGGCAGACCGTGCTCCCGGTAACCCGCGACGGTCCGCCGCACCTCCTGCTCGTCACCGAAGCCCCACCGGGCGTGATGATGCCCCAACGCCCACGCCGGCGGCAGCGCCGGAGCCCCCGTCAGGGCGGCCCAGGCATGCAGCACGCGCGCGGGGGTGCCCACGATCACCCAGCAGCGCAGCGGACCCCCGTCCATCCGCAGCTCCGACGTCCCGGCCCGGTCGTGCCCGGACCCGGCCCCCTCCTCGCCCTCGCGCAGCGTCACCGTCCCGTCCCACGTCGTGTCGTGGAACACCAGGTGCGTGCCGGCGTCGGCCACCACCATCTGCACCGGCATCGTCAGGTACAGCGGATCCTCACCGGGCGCGAACGGGCGACCGGGATCGGTGTTCCACAGCCGGTACGTTCCGCCCCGCAGCCGAGGCCCGTGCGCCCGGCCCCCCAGACCGAAGAACCGCGCGTCCGCCCCCACCTCTGAACGCTGCACCCATCGCGCCTCACCCCCGCCGACCGGCTCCCACCACCGGGGCGGCAGATCACGCCGCAGCGTCACTCCACCGGGCGTACACACCTCGACGGCACCGAGCCGCGACACCACGACCGTCACCCGCTCGGCCACGACCCGCCAGCCACCGTCCTTGTCCGGCTCCAGGACGGCCCGCGGATCCGGCTCCGGGCACCGGCCCGCGAGCGCGTAGGACGGCTCGGGACCGGCCCCGTCCCATCCCCAGAACACCGCCCCGTTCACATCGACGGTGACCCGCAGCGCCGACCGGCCGAACCGGACGACCCCGCCGCCCGGACCCGGCTCCGCACCCTCCACCGCCCCGGGCACCCGAGCCCGCTCGGCGCCCCGCGCCGGCAGAGCGGCGGCCTCGGCACGCCTCCTGCGCCACGCGGCCCGCACGGTCCGCAGCCCCTCAGCCACCCCCGCCGAACCGATCGCCTTCACCCAACGCACCAGGTCACGACCGTCCATGCTGCTCACCCTGCCACTGCCCGGCCCATTTGTGTGAGCCGTTCAACCACCGTTCACCCGGGGTGCCAGGACATGTTCACGCAGCCGTCCTTCCACGGCCCACCCTGGTGCGGAAGTCGATCACATGGCATCGTCCGTGTCAGCCGCGTACGCGCGCACACCCCTGCCCGTACGCGCCCGCCGCACACCACGCGCACAGCCCCGGGAGCCGCCCCATGACCTCAGCGAACCCCTCGCCGCTCTGGCAGCCCGACGCCGCCCGCATCGCCGGGGCCCAGATCACCGCGTTCCAGTCCTGGGCGGCCGAACACCACGGAGCCCCCGCCGAGGGCGGATACCCGGCCCTGCACCGCTGGTCCGTCGACGAACTCGAGACGTTCTGGAAAGCCGTCACCGAATGGTTCGACGTACGGTTCGCCACCCCCTACGCGCGCGTGCTCGGCGACCGCGCCATGCCCGGCGCCCAGTGGTTCCCCGGCGCCACCCTCAACTACGCCGAACACGCCCTGCGTGCCGCCGGCACCCGCGCCGACGAGCCGGCCCTGCTCCACGTCGACGAGACCCATGAGCCCCGCCCCGTGACCTGGTCCGAGCTGCGTCGCCAGGTCGGCTCACTCGCCGCCGAACTGAGAGCCCTCGGCGTACGCCCCGGAGACCGGGTCAGCGGCTACCTCCCGAACATCCCCGAGGCCGTCGTCGCCCTCCTCGCCACGGCCGCCGTCGGCGGCGTGTGGACCTCCTGCGCCCCGGACTTCGGCGCCCGCAGCGTCCTCGACCGGTTCCAACAGGTCGAACCCGTCGTCCTGTTCACCGTCGACGGCTACCGCTACGGCGGCAAGGAACACGACCGCCGCGCCACCGTCGACGAACTCCGCCGCGAACTGCCCACCCTGCGCGCGGTCGTCCACATCCCCGTCCTCGGCACCCGGGCCCCCGAGGGCGCCCTGGAGTGGACCGCCCTGACCTCCACGGACACCCCGCCGGTCTTCGAACAGGTCCCGTTCGACCATCCGCTGTGGGTGCTCTACTCCTCCGGCACCACCGGCCTGCCCAAGGCCATCGTCCAGTCCCAGGGCGGCATCCTGGTCGAACACCTCAAACAGCTCGGTCTGCACTGCGACCTCGGCCCCGAGGACCGTTTCTTCTGGTACACCTCCACCGGCTGGATGATGTGGAACTTCCTCGTCTCCGGCCTCCTCACCGGCACCACCGTCGTCCTGTACGACGGCAGCCCCGGCCACCCCGACACCGGCGCCCAGTGGAGCGTCGCCGAACGCACCGGGGCCACCCTCTTCGGCACCTCCGCCGCCTACGTCATGGCCTGCCGCAAGGCCGGCGTCCACCCCGGCCGCGACCACGACCTCTCCCGCGTCCGGTGCGTCGGCACCACCGGCTCCCCGCTCCCGCCCGACGGCTTCCGCTGGCTCCACGACGAGGTCCGCGAGGACCTCTGGATCGCCTCCGTCAGCGGCGGCACCGACGTGTGCTCCTGCTTCGCCGGAGCCGTCCCCACCCTCCCCGTCCACATCGGCGAACTCCAGGCCCCCGGCCTCGGCACCGACCTCCAGTCCTGGGACCCCAGCGGCACACCACTGATCGACGAGGTCGGCGAACTCGTCGTCATCAACCCCATGCCGTCCATGCCGATCCACTTCTGGAACGACCCCGACGGCAGCCGCTACCACGACAGCTACTTCGACACCTACCCCGGCGTCTGGCGCCACGGCGACTGGATCACCCTCACCTCACGGGGCTCCGTCGTGATCCACGGCCGCTCCGACTCCACCCTCAACCGCCAGGGCGTCCGCATGGGTTCGGCCGACATCTACGAAGCCGTCGAACGCCTCCCCGAGATCAAGGAATCCCTCGTCATCGGCATCGAGCAGCCCGACGGCGGCTACTGGATGCCCCTCTTCGTCCAGCTCGCCCCCGGCGCGACCCTCGACGAAGCCCTCCTCGGCCGCATCAAGCAGACCATCCGCGAACACCTCTCACCCCGTCACGTCCCCGACGAGGTCATCGAGGTCCCCGGAGTCCCGCACACCCTCACCGGCAAACGCATCGAGGTACCCGTCAAACGACTCCTCCAGGGCACCCCCCTGGAGAAGGCGGTCAACCCCGGCTCCATCGACAACCTCGACCTCCTGCGCTTCTACGAGAACCTGGCCCGCGAACGAGCCTGACCACCCTGGCGAGACCGCGTTGTCAGTACCCCCGATTACTGTGAGTGAGCATTGATCGACGGCTCGCACAGGGGGAAGCCATGACACGCACCAGCCACCCGAGCACGCGCCAGGCCCTGCGCCGCGAGATCGCGGGCACCATCGGCCTGCTCACCGACGAGCACGACTTCTCCGCGATGCGGCGCTACCGCAGCTTCGCCTTCGACGACCACCCGACCTACCTCCGCCAGGTGGAAGCCCTGCTCAGGACACTCGCCGAGCAGGGCAACCACACCACCGTCGCCCTCTTCGACCCGGAGGAGTACGCCGCGTTCTGCGCCGACACCGGCCTCGAACCCGACACCCCCTCCAGCCGCGCCCGCTTCACCGCCGAACTCGCGGTCACCGGCGCCGCCGTCCCGTACGAGGGACAGCCCCTCACCGAACTCGTCCCCGACCTGATCGACGAAGCGGTCCGCCTCGCCACCTGGGAGTACGCCACCACACTCCTCGCCCAGATCGGCCACTGCGCCTCCTGCGGCGAGGACATCGGCCGCGCCGCCTTCGCCCGCGCCATGCACCTGCTCCGACGCATCCTCGACACCGCCGGCCCCGGCGAACGCCACCTCGTGTGCAGCGTCTCGGCCGAGCCCCAGGCCCTGGCCGCCGTCCTGCGGGCCGACCGCGACGGCGAGGGGCCCACCCGGCTCGACGAGTCGGAAGCCCTGGAGTTCGCCACCGTCCTGGCCCTCGGCATCGCCACCCGATGCCCCGGCGGCCTCGTCATGCGCACCACCGCCCCGGACGCGACCGACCGCGTGTACGGCTGGAGCCTGCGCGGCGAAGGCCTCGAACCCCTCACCGCGGGCGAGGTCTTCGACGCCTACTGCACCGACGTGGAATCCGGAGACCTGGTCTCCCCGGAGTCCGGAGTCGACTACTGCACCCCACCCGATCTCGGGGACGACACCGCCGGAGGAGCTCCGGACAGGGACGGACACACCCACTGAACGGGCGAGGGGCGCCCCACCCGCAGGTGGAGCGCCCCTAGGCACCGACCGCTCGTCGCGGGTTACTCGCCGGACAGCACCGCCTGCGCCGCGGCTCGCGCATCCTCGGCCGTGTCCGCCGCCCGCGCCGCGGCCGCCGCCCGCTCACACTGCGCCAGCGTGTGCTTCGCCAGCGTCCCCCGCACATACGGAATCGACGCCGCCCCCATCGACAGGGAGGTGACCCCCAGGCCGGTCAGCACACACGCGAGCAGCGGATCCGAAGCCGCCTCACCACACACCCCACAGCTCTTGCCCTCGGCCCGCGCCGCCTCGGCGGACAGCGCGACCAGGTCGAGCAGCGCGGGCTGCCACGGGTCCTGCAGCCGGGACACCGCGCCCACCTGCCGGTCCGCCGCGAACGTGTACTGCGCGAGGTCATTGGTCCCCAGCGAGAGGAACTCCACCTCCCGCAGGATCGACCGCGCCCGCAGCGCCGCGGACGGGATCTCCACCATGGCACCGAACTTGGCGTGCAGCCCCGCCTCGCGACACGCGTCGGCGAACGCCCTGGCGTCCGTACGGTCCGCGACCATCGGCGCCATCACCTCAAGGTGGACCGGCAGGCCCTCGGCCGCCCTGGCGAGCGCCGTCAGCTGCGTCCGCAGCACCTCGGGGTGGTCGAGCAGCGTCCGCAGCCCGCGCACACCGAGCGCCGGGTTCGGCTCATCGGCCGGGGTCAGGAACTCCAGCGGTTTGTCGGCACCGGCGTCGAGCACGCGCACCACCACGCGCCCTTCGGGAAAGGCCTCCAACACCTGCCGGTACGCCTCGACCTGTTTCTCCTCCGACGGCGCCGTCCTGCTGTCGTCCAGGAAGAGGAACTCGGTACGGAACAGTCCGACACCCTCGGCCCCGGCCTCCACGGCCGCCGGCACGTCCGCGGGACCGCCCACATTGGCCAGCAGCGGCACCCTGTGCCCGTCGGAAGTGGCCCCCGGCCCACTTGATGCCGCCAGCGCCGCCTTCCGTGCCGCCGCTGCGGCCTCCAGCTCGGCCTTCTTCTCCGCACCGGGGTTCACGAAGATCTCACCGGTGCTGCCGTCCACGGCGATCACCGTGCCCTCGGCAAGCTCCCCGGCCCCCGGCAGCGCGACGACGGCCGGCACCCCGAGCGCCCGCGCTAGGATCGCGCTGTGACTGGTCGGTCCGCCCTCCTCGGTGACGAACCCGAGCACAAGCGTCGGGTCGAGCAGCGCGGTGTCCGCGGGCGCCAGGTCGCGGGCGATGAGGACGTACGGCTCGTCACTGTCCGGCACCCCTGGCATGGGCACCCCGAGCAGCCGGGCGACGATACGATTCCGCACGTCGTCGAGGTCGGCCACACGCCCCGCGAGGTACTCACCGGCCCCCGCCAGCAGCGCGCGGTACGCGGCGAAGGCGTCGTAGACGGCCCGCTCCGCCGTGCTCCCCACGGCGACGCGGCGCTCCACGTCCGACATCAGCTCGGGGTCCTGGGCCATCAGGGCCTGGGCCTCCAGCACGGCCTGCGCCTCGCCCCCGGCGAGGTTTCCCCGCGCCATCAGATCGGCGGCCACCGCGTCCACGGCCTTACGGGCCCGCCCCTGTTCGCGCTCCGCGTCCTCCGGCGGGATCTGTTTGGCGGGCGGCTCCAGCACCGCCGTGCCCATGTGCCGAACCTCGCCGATGGCCACGCCGTGACTCACACCGACGCCTCGCAGCGTTGTCTCCATCTCACCTGTCTCCGAATAGTGCGGCGGGCCCCGCCACCGCGGTGGTTGTGGAACGTGTGGCCGGCTACGGCCCCGATGTCACCGCCAGGCGAACAGCGGGTCGCCGGACTTCACCTCGCCGTCCTCGCGGAGGGCGGAGAGAGAGTCGGCCGTGGCCTCCAGCGCCACGACGGGACAGATCGGCGACTTGCCCGCGGCCTCGACCGCGGCGGGGTCCCAGCGCACCACGGCCTGACCTCGTCGCACGGTGTCGCCCTTGTTGACGAGCAGCTCGAAGCCCTCACCGTTGAGCTGAACGGTGTCGATACCGAGATGGATCAGCACTCCATGGCCCTCACCGTCGACCACGACGAACGCGTGCGGGTGCAGCGAGACGATGACTCCGTCCACGGGGGCCAGCGCCTCCCCGGCCTCACGCACGGGGTCGATCGCCGTGCCGGGACCGACCATCGCTCCCGAGAACACGGGGTCGGGTACGGCGGCCAGTCCGATGGCGCGTCCTACAAGAGGGGACGTCACGGTGGTCATGGGAAGCCTCCCAGGTGGAGTGATCAGCAGCGTAGGTCGGTGAAGGACCCGTTCCGCACGATAGCTCCGCATGAGAGGTCTAGACCACCCCTGCACGTGATTTGCCCCTGCTCCGGAGCCCCATGTACAGTCGTACTCCTGCCTGGGGGTGAGCGACACATTGTGTCCGTGTCCGGCAGAACCAAACTCGGTCAGATCCTCTCTCGAGGTCATCTTCTGCGTGTCTGCGGAACGGTGGTCAAGAGGCCGGAAAAACGCTGATAGAGTTTGGAACACCGAAGGGAAGCGCCCGGAGGAAAGCTCGAGAAAGTTCTCGGGTGAGTACAAAGGAAGCGTCCGTTCCTTGAGAACTCAACAGCGTGCCAAAAATCAACGCCAGATATGTTGATACCCCGTCTCCAGCATCTGCT
>NZ_JBHVDD010000062.1:0-60009 GCF_042802995.1 Streptomyces sp. NPDC057438 | reverse complement strand
CCCGGATCCACCGGTCTCTACGCCTACGACGCCTCCAACTACCGGGTCCCCCCGCGGGCCGTGGTGTTCCCCCGCAGCACCGACGACGTCGTCGCGGTGCTGCGAGCCCGCCCGGGAGGCCGTGCGGAGTCTGGAGACGGCGCGGGCGAGCGTCGCGGCGGTGCATGAGCTGGGTGAGGGGCGCCGGGATGTGGCGACCGTGCCGTCGCAGCGGTGGGGCCGCTGACGAGTCTGGTGAGTGCCTTCAGCCATCGGTGTCCCGGTGGCTGCGTGGCCATCAAAGCCCCGTGGCCGTCCCCGGCGGAGCCTGACATGCGCGACCGACTCATCGTCGTCTACCGCGGCAAACGGCCCCCGCCGGCGCACGACGCGAACGCCTCGCGGACACCGTCTTCGCCACCGATGAGGAACTGCCCTACCTCCTCCCCGGCGCGGGCATCCTCCTCGCCCGGGTGACCGACACCCCGGCCCTCCGGAGGCCTGGCCCGATGATGCTGGCCCGGGGGACGGGGCCGATCGGGCGGGCCATCGCCCGGCTGCTGAGCGCCGTCAGGATGCGCGTGCGCGGCGGGCCGCAGGGCCCGCACGGACGACACCACCGACTTCGGCACGGTCCACGGTGCGAGGACCCTGCCCACCGCGCTGACGGAAGTGGACTACGTCGTCCTGGCAGCACCCCTCACCCAGGACACCCGGGGCATGGCCGACGCCGCCGTGCTCGCCCCATGAAGCCGGGGCGCGGCTGATCAACGTAGGCCGTGGCGCACTCGTCGACGAGGAGGCGCTGGTCGAGTTGTTCCTCGACAATCTCACCCGCCACTTCGAGGACCGTCGGCTGCGCAACGTGGTGGACAAGCGGCGCGGATACGTGGTCGGCGACACGCAGCCCGCATGAAGGCGAGGTAGCACGCGCTCCGGCCGACAGGAGTTTCCGGCCGGAGCGAGAGCTGCGGTTCTGCGACAGCGCACGTCTCAGGACATCGAAGACATGTACCTTCTGGCCGGGCTGCCCTCTCGAGTGGTGGCGCCGGCGATCATGCCCTGCGGCGTCGGTGTCACGACACGATCAGGTAGATCTTGCGCACGGTCTCGATGGTCTTCCAGACACCGACGAAGCCCGGCTTCATGACAAAGCTGTCGCCTGCCTTGTAGACCACCGGCTCGCCGCCTTCCGGAGTGAGTTCGATGACGCCGGAAAGGATGTGGCAGAACTCGAAGAGCTCGCCCTTGATCGAGTGCGTCTCGCCGGGCGTGGCTTCCCATACACCCGTTTTGATCGTTTCGCCGCGGGCGGCGTCCTGGGCCCAGGTCTTGTAGGTCGGGTCACCGGAGATCAGGCGTTCCGGCAGCGGGCCGGACTCCTGGGGCGCGAAGGACGGGTCGGGATCGATGGTCTTCAGGAGCGACATGCTTTTCCTCTACTGGTTCTGGCGTCACGGTTACGGCCCGCAGCAGGCCGGCGAGGCCTCTCACCGGGCAACAAACCTTGTTTCGGGGCGAGTCAGGTCACGCACCGACGGACGGGCCAGGGCCTCGTGGTGCTGTCCGGCCTCCGTCGCCATGGTGGTGACATCCTGTCGATCACAGGTCGCGTCCTGGTGGCCGCCACCTCGGCAAGCACAGGATTGCGCTTGCCTGGGCACGGTGCCCTGACTGTCCTGCGCCGGCGGTGGGCGGGGCCTGTCGCGGTTTTCCGAGTGTCGCCGAGGCCCTCCCACCAGGCACAGGCGTGATCTGTCAGTCGGGGGCACGATCTTCGGACGTTGTGTCAAGCGTGGGGACTGGGAGGCGACCCGACCGTCCCAAGCAGCACCGGACCGCGGCGACCCGGTTCGACAAAGTGGCGGTTCGGTGCGAGGCGACCGTTGAGCGCGCGGCGAATCATCAGCGGCTGTCAACCCTCAGCCTGCGGCCGTTATGGAGGAAGGGTGCATCTTCTTGCTGGAGTTGGCGCGGCGCGGTAGGTAGGGGGTTGCACCTTCCGCAGCGGCATGTGGTCGGGTGGGCTTACGTCCCGATGCCCTGAGGAAAGGTCCCTGCTCATGCGTTCGTCCTTCATGCCACCCCGTCAGGTCAAGATCGGTGACGCGGCGGCCTTCGGCGGCTGCACGCCACGGGCGATTCGCCGTTACCACGAGATCGGGCTGCTCCCCGAGCCTGAACGGGGCGGCGATGACCGCCGCCGCTACGGGTACGAGGACATGATCCGCTTGCTGTGGATTCGCAAGATGGCCGACGCCGGAATCGCCCTGGACGACATCCGTGACGCCTTCACCACCGGCACGGCTTCCGTCGGTGCGGGCAGCGGAGAAGGTATCGAGGGCATCCTGGAGCGGTTGGAGGAAACCCTCGCCGAGCAGGAGGCGGAATTGCGGCGGCAACGGACTTCCGTGCAGCGGATGCGCACCGAAGGCAGCCGGATGGGTCTGCTCTCCGACTTCGTCACCGAACGCCTCAAGAGCCTGCCCGAGGGCTCCCTGCGTCAGGCGGACCTGGACAGTCTGCTGGTCACCGAGCGGATCCTCGGCCCGCTCGGCGCGGCTGTCCAGGCCACCCGCGTCGTCGCCCTGGCCACGCATCCCGCTCTGCGGGAGGAGTCCGACCGCATCGACGACGCCGAGGAGGCACTCGATGACGGTGTCGCCGTCGATGATCCACGGGTGGCTCAAGTGGCGGTCGAACGGCACGCCTTCGAAAGAGCCCTGCAGGCCGTCATCGAGGAGTCCGGCCTGGACAAGGACGACGATGCCCTCTTCGACGCCTGGGACACCTTGCACCCTGCCACCGCCGATGACGAGGCCGACCTCGGCTCCGGCAGGGGGGAGGCTGACTCCATGAGCGTGTTCGAAGCCACCGGCAAGATGCCGTACGACTTCTCCCCAGCCCGCCTGCGCAGTATGGAGCTGGCCGAAGAACTCTCCGCCCAAGACTCACCCGCTACCCAGAACACGGCCTTACGCGGCTCCGGTAGTCGTCGAGCCAGCGGCGCCCTTCGCTCGTGTGCCGGCACGGGGCCGGTACTCGCAGCGGATCCACCCGTCGAAGTCCATCTCCCGCACCACGGCGTGGGCCTCGGCCTGAGTGCTCGGGAAGTATCCGGGCAGGCCACGGCCGTTGATCGGCTCGATCAGGAGGTCGTGGGACTAGAGGCGCCCTTTCACTTCGTCGACGGCGTCGAGGAAGCCGTGGCCAAGGCGCAGGAGTTCGCGGGTGACCGCCTGGTCGACGTCGCAGCTGGCGACGTCGGAGGGCAGGTACTTTCCGCGGGCCTGGTCGACGAGGTGGGTATGGACGTCGTACCCGTCGTGTTCGGGTCCGGCGAGCGCTACTTCGGGCCGGTGCACGCGCAGCACCTGTTGGAGGATCCTGACGCGGTGATGCGGGGCAACCGGGTGCTCCACCTGCGCTACCAGATACGCCGCTGACAGATCTGCGGCAGCGGGCCGACGGCGGAGACCGGGGCGCGAAGCCCACGCGGCTGACGTGAGCCGAAGGCTGTCACGCCAGCACCGACGGCGAGAGAGGACATCCTCCATGAGCGTTCACGTGTCGATCAGAGGGTGGTTGGAGCGCGACGCGGCCCAACTCGCCGCCGTCCAGGAGATCATCTCCTCACACGAAGACAACCGCCACACCAACGGTTGGGCTCACCGCGCCGACACGTCAACGGGGCCCGCTACACATCTTTCGCGGCGCCGACATCCGAGAGTCCGCCCTGAACTGGTTCATCGCACAGATTTGCGAGATCGCCGGGCTTTTCAAGAACGCCATGGTCAGGGTGCGTCGAACAGAGTGGAGAAGCGGGGGGCGAGCCAGGGTTTGCGGCCCCAGGCGAGCACAGCTCCGCGTGCCATGGCCTGCCACGGGCCCAGACGTCCCAGAGCGACGAGGAGGAAGGCGACCGGCTCGGTGAGGATGGTGCAGTCCGAACGCTCCGGCGGGTGAGGAAGCACTTCGACCGTGCCGTCGGTGAACGTGACGCCGAATGTCGCGCCGCCCCGGACGCGCAGGGTGTAACGGGCCGTCAGCGCGGAGGCGGCGGCGACGCGGGGCATCGCCGTCTTCAGGAAGGGCAGGCACAACCCGACCCGCCTCGCGTTGATCATGTGCGGCCGACGCAGCCCGCGGGCGAGATCGTAACCGTGGCCCAGCATGTGAGTCAGCAGGTACGACGCGAGAATGTCCTGGTCCATGGGACCGAGCGGGGTCAGGAGCGTCCGGGCCGCGGTCCCGTCCGCCACGGCTCGGTCCACCGCGTCCAGGAACACGTCGGCCTGCTCCACGATCATCGCGGCCAGCGGTTTCCCTGCGCGCTCGGGGAACTCGACGAGACTCTGCGCATTGGCCGCCGCGATACCCTGCGGCGTGCCGTCCCCGTAGAAGCGTTCCTGGCCGGACGCGAGATCGGCCATCAGACCGTTGGCAAGTGCCAGGTGGGCGGCCGTCTCGCCGACCGTCCACTCCAACCCCGGTACAGGAACGGTCATGTCCTGCGCCCCGTCCAGGAGCGCGGCGATGGCACTGGCGGTCTCCCGTATCGCCTGACCGAGTCCTTCCGGCAGGGAGTCCCTGGTCCTCGTCTGTGTTCCCCGGTCCACGCCGCTCGTTTCTCCTCGTGTCTCCGTGATCACGCACCTGTAGCGCGGTACAGAACCAGACCCACCGATCGGGAGCAAGGGGCGAGGGCCCTGCAGTTTTCGGGACACGGCAGCGGTCTACGGAACCATGCCTTCGCCCGCAGCCGTATCGGGAGTCATGCATGGGAGCGTGGGGAACCGGCCCGTTCGACAGTGACCTCACCGCACACTTCGTCGATGAACTTGAGGGGCTTACTCGCCGCAGTCTTCTGACGTGCTGGAGCGGGCATTCCAGCGAGTCACCGACTCGATGAGAACGCATCGCGATGGGGGAGAACGGCGCCCAAGCCCCTGCTGCCAGCGCTCCGGCCGTCGGCACCCTTCCAGACAGCCCGATCCGGACTGCCCCCGAGGAGTGGCCCGATCGGCCAGGTCGTCGTCGAACCGCCGCTGGATCCTCCGGACCGTACGACTGCCCGTCCAACCCAGCAACACCGCAGGACCACCCCCGGATCATCTACAACAGGGGGAGGTCATGCCGGACCCGAAGGCGCCAGCGGGGAGCAACGAAAAATCCAACGGCGGCCAGGACCAGCGCCGGTGAGCGTGTGACGCGGGGCGTGCGGGAACAGCCTCAGGTGGCCGCCCCTCACCCCCGCCCTGCGTCCTGTGTCGTTCTCTCCTCCTGCGCGGGTAAGTCTCACCTGTTCACTCGGCCGCGTCGGTTGCCCGTTGATCCGTATTCATAACGGGTAGTCGGAGCGGCATGGCGGAAGTGGTAGAGGCTGGACTGTGGGGGTTGGTGGCGGGTTCGGCACTGTTGCTCGGTGCCGCGCTGGGCTATGGGCTGCGGGTGCCGCAGAAGGTGATCGCGACCGTGATGGCCTTCGGAGCCGGGGTGCTCATCTCAGCGGTCTCCTTCGAGCTCGTCGGGGAGGCGTACGAACAGGCAGGGCTTGCCCCAGCGGTCGTCGGCACCCTCATTGGCGCCTCGGCCTACACCGGGGGCAATGTGTGGCTGGCCCGCCGGGGCGCGCGCCACCGCAAGCGCTCCGGTCACGAGCAGGCCAAGGCGCAGCCCTCGGAGGCCGAGCAGAGCGGATCCGGGATGGCGCTCGCGCTCGGCGCTCTGCTCGACGGGGTGCCGGAGTCGGCGGTCATCGGGGTGAGTCTGCTGGACGGCGGGGCGGTGAGTCTGGTGACCGTGGCTGCGGTGTTCATCAGCAATGTCCCAGAGGGGCTGTCCAGTTCGGCGGGTATGAAGAAGGCCGGCCGTGGCCGGGGGTATGTCTTCGGCGTCTGGGCGGCGATCGCCGCGGCCAGCACGGTGTCGGCCGTCTTCGGTTTCACGGTGGTCGGGTCCTTCTCGCCTGCTGTGATCGCCGCAGTGACCGCGGTGGCGGCCGGGGCGATTCTCGCCATGATCGCGGACACGATGATCCCCGAGGCGTTCGAGGAAGCTCACCTGGCCATCGGCCTGATCACGGTGAGCGGCTTCCTCGTTTCCTTCGCTCTCTCTCACGCCTGACCGCCGAGGCTGTAAACGGGTGCACGGTGCGAGGTGCTGTGTGTGACAGGTGCGGCACTGCTCGCCAACCGCCGCCAGGCGCTCATCCCTGACATGCGCGGCATCGCCCTCGCGGTGTGGGCGAAACCCTGACCCGGCTGGAGCGCAGCGAGCCCTGGTGCGAGACCGGCTTCGCTCGCTCCTCGCTGCTGCGCCCTGCCTGCCCCGTGGACGCCGACGGCTTGTCCCCACTCAGGAGGGATGATTCGCATTGGGCGGTGTGTTCAGCGTGGCGTGTGCACCTGACGGCCGGTCCGGTTGGGCGCCGGTGAGGAGGGCGGCTCCCAGGGGTGTGAGGGTGTGCAGGACGGTGTTGGCCCAGCGGTCGCTGTTGATGAGTCCGGTGTTGCGTAAGGCTGTGGTGTGGTGAGTGGCGGTCGCGGGGGAGACTCCGGCGTGCCGGGCGGCCTCGGTGGTGGTGGCTCCGGTGATGGTGGCCCGGAGGATGCCTGCACGGGAGCGGCCCAGAAGAACTGTCAGTGGCTGGCCGCGCCCGGCTGAAGTCGGCACTGGGTCCGGCTGGAGCGGGTAGGCGATCACGGTCGGCAGGCCTGGGTCGGCCAGGGAGATCGGGGTCTGCCAACAGAAGTAGGAGGGGATCAGCAGCAGCCCTCTGCCGTTGAGATGGACGTCGCGTTCCTCGGGGTAGGGGGCGATCTCCAGGACGGGGTGGCGCCAGCGGATGGTAGGAGCGAGGCTGCTGATCAGTTCTGCGGTGCCATGGTCGAGGAGGGATCGGGCGTGGCGGATCCGCTCGGCTTGCACGCGTTCACCGATGTGTTCCTCGTAGGGGGCGATGACGGCCCGGTGGTAGGCGCGTAGTGCCCTGACGAGCTGGTCTCGCATGTCGTTGTCGGCGAGGCGGGAGACCCAGCTCGGGGCTCCGACGCTTCCCGCGAGCGTGGCTGCTTCCGCGATCACTTGCTTTCGAGGGGTGGCAAGCATGGCGTCCAGGCCGGCATCCAGGCCTTCAGCGCCTTCCGCCGGGGTGAGGAAGTCGGGAAAGTACCTCGCCCGCGGGAAGAGGGGCAGGAGGAATCCCTGTACGGCAGCGGCAAGTCCGCTCTCACGGAGCCGGATCCGAGTGGTGCGGTGCCAGTGCGCGTAGGCCCAGCGTCCGTCGCGGGTCTGGAGCCGGTGCAGGCTGAAAGCGATCTCCCACAACGGGTCAGGGGCCTTTGCGACGCGGATCCGGGTCAGGTCTTCGGCCGTGAAGTGAAAGCGGAGCATCCGGTTCCTTTTGCCTTTCCCACCTACGACTTTTCACCTGCTTCGAACGACTGTGACAGAACTGGCGCCTGAGCAGAACCTGACATCAGGCACCGATGCGGAGCCGTAGGGAACTTCGCACCGGCGGAACAGGAGGTGATGAGTCGCGGTCATCCGCTGTGACGTCGGACAACCGCCGAAAGAGCAGTCACACCGGCAGAGTCGTGCCCGAAGCCAAACCATCGTGCACAGGGGACTCGTGACGGTGCTGTCCCGCCAACGAGGGTGATCACACTGCTCGAACACGCCCGTTCATGACGGATGGGTCATGAACTACCGGTTCGTCTCGAAAAGGGGAAAACACATGTACTTACGACGGAAGCTGGCCGCTGTCGCCGGTCTGACCGCCATGGCTGCGTCCGCAGGGCTGCTGCTGGGAGCGAGCCCGGCATCAGCCGGCCCTCGGTGCAGCAGCGGGAACCACTGCGTGTTCTACGCGGGCCTCGACTTCTCCGCCCGCCACTCGTACTTCGACACCGACACCGACTTCAGGAACGACACCTTCAACCAGCTCACTGATCTCCCCGGCGCCCGTCAGGTCGTGCACAACAATGTTGTTTCCGCCAGCAACTCCAGCACCGGTGGATACGAAAGCCACTACTACACCGGAATCGGCAGCGACTGGGAGGGCTACTTGTTCTGCGTGAACCCCGGCTCCTACGTCGACGTCCTGCCGGGCGCCCTGCAGAACAGGGCGAGCTCCTTGCGCCTGCGTGGCAGTACCACCACCAGCTGTTTCTGAGCACCGCATGACGGGCCGGGAGACGGCGATCACCGTGTCGTCCCCCGGCCCCACCGTGTCGTCCCCCGGCCCCACCGCCCGACACATCAGTCCGATCACGAACTACGGAAGGTCCGCCTTGTTGATGAGCAGACCGCGCCGGAGCGTGGGCATCGCCGTACTGGTGCTCGTAGCCCTCGCCCTGGTCCTGACGGCGGCTGGAGTACTGAACGGCCGCTCTCCCGACACTTTTGTGAAGCCGTCTGCCGACGCGGCGCTGACCACGTTGCGCAACGGGCTTCCGCTCTCCGGTCTGCTCCGCAGCCCGATCGGTACCTCGAGCCGAGTTCACGAGGCGGAACAGCGGTTGGTGGCCGCCTGCATGAGTGCCCGCGGATTCCAGTACGTTCCCGCACCCACAGCCTCCGGGGACTCCGGCACGAGCCCAGCCCTGTTCGGCATCGAAACCCTCGACGCACCCAGCGGCGACATGACGCGCGAGCCTCTACCGGCGGAACGGCAGCGCGGTGAAGACTTCGCCCGCGCGCTCTACGGGGATCCCGACCGGATGATCTCCGCCCGCAACAAGATGATCCGCGTGACACGGCCCGCCACGGGCTGCCTTGCCGAGGCCCAAACCAGGCTGCTCGGCAAGGGCGGACGTGCCCGGGACCTGGAGCTCCGGCTGCAACTCGACCAAGGCGAGCGGGACGCCTTACAGGAACTGGAAGAGGACCGGGCCTTCCGCATCACGAACACGCGCTGGAAAACCTGCATGGCACGCGCTGGAGTCACCGCAAAAGACCCCCGTCAGCTTGCAGCCGACCTGCCCGTCACCGCAGACCCTGCCACGAACTCCACGGCGCGGACCGATCTGACCTGCAAGAAACGCACCGGCTATCTGCAACGCGCCTACACGCGGCTCGCCGCGATACAGCAGCGCTGGCTCGACAACAATCGTGAACCGGCCGCCGAGTGGCAGGCCCTGCGGCTCCGGGAGGACAGGGCCGCCCGGAGCATCCTGAAGCCCCTCTGAACGAATGTCCTTCTGGCAGGAGCGTTCGGTTTCAGTGCCGCGCAAGTGAGGGCAGCCATGCCCGCCGGCCAGGAGAACTCCGACCCACATCACATCGACTCAGCCGTGCAGCAGGCTCTCAACGCCACCGCGTCGAACGCGAAGACGGACCGTGGCGGCACCACGAGCGTCCGGTGAACGAGAACGATCCCGCGTCCACGCTTCCTCAGCCCTGATGGCACGAGTGCTTCGGTCATCTGGACCGCCGTCGTGGCAGTGGCGACGACCGCCCCTGAGGACTACGGCCGAAGTCGGACAAGCATGTTGATCCGGAGCTGCCGCAGCGGACTCCGGCGGAGAGGTACGGGTGCACCGCCGGACGGTGCGGCAGGCGCTACCGTCTGCAGTTCGCTGCCGCGGAAGAAGCCAGTGCCGCGGGCCAAGGTCATTGGTCCGGCCAAGCCGTGGATCGACGACATGCTGCGGAAAGACGCGGGTGCGCCGCGCAAGCAGAAGCTCACCGCCCGCCGGATCCATCAACATCTCGCCCAGGAACACGGCTTTGCCCTCCATACCGGCTATTTCGCCGGCTGGTGGCTGCCCAGCCCCGGTCTTGCTACCGGATGCGGAACGACGTGATTGATCACGGCATCACACACCGTACGTGCGCAGGAAGCCCCGTCGGGGCAGGGTGACCGAACGGGTCTCCTGCCCCGACGGGCCCGGTCGGCCGAGCGGCGGATCACCGGCGCCCGGCAGAGGCCGGCGTCGTGTGCGGTGCTGTGCGGCTCAGCCGAAGTTCACGTCGCTGCACCACATGTAGGCCTGGTCGAGGTGCGAGGCCTGCCAGATCACGAACACGATGTGGTGTCCGGTGTAGCCGGAGGTCCGGACGGGGAACGTGATGTTCTGCGCCGGGGCGAAGCGGCCGGTCTGCGTGATGAAGTCGAGGTTGCTCCAGCCCAGGGTCTGGGTCTTGGGGTTGAAGCCCTGCTTGCTCACGTAGACCTTGAAGTAGTCGGCACCGTGGGACGCCTGGTCGTACAGCTGGACCGAGAAGTTGTTGCCGATGGTGGTGGTCTTCCACGATCCGGGCCTGTCCAGGCTGGCGTTCCTCGAGAGGTTGTTGCTGCAGAGTGTCCCGTCGGGGGTCCGTGCCTGGAACTGGCCTCCGAGGCCGTCGCGGAGCGCGCTCATCCAGTTCCACATGGTGTCGGCGTTGGCCTGGAAGGCCTGCCAGCACATGGGGTCTTGGGTCTGCATGGCCGGGTTCGTGTGGTTGTTGCCCCACGTCTTCCAGCACTGGTACGCGCGGGTGGCGGGGCCGACGACGGTGCCGTGAGCCTGGGCGGGGGTCGACCAGGCGAGGGCGCCGACAACCGCGGCGAACAGCATGACGAGCGCCTGGAGAGGCCTGCGGAGAGACGCCATCGAGCGCCCGGCTGACGGGTTCAGGTTGCGCATGTGGGGGGACTCCTTCCAGTTGCGAGACTGTCATGGGAGCGCTCCCAACGGTAAGTCTTCTGGGTGAGATGTCAATAAAACGAACGGAGTTGATCCCTGATGTGGATGCGGTCGCCGACCTGCACGGCCCCGGGGGCTGCCGGCGTGACCCGGGCGTCCCAACTGCTGCCACCGCAGACCGGTCGCGAGTACGACGTCTCCTTCCCTCAAGCACGAGCTCCTCGTCGAGGAGCCAGAGGGAGACCCCCGCCCCTGATCCGGCTCGGTCGGTCCGGCGGCCAGCCGCTCTTACAACCGGAGTCTGGAATTCAAGTGTACGTGCGATCATTCGCCCGTGAAAGCACCCTCCAGCCCCCCTTCGGGCGAAGCGCCGACCCAGCGCGACGACAAGTCGCCAGTTTTCGCAGCCGAGTTCAAGGACGCCATCACGCTCCGGGCCTTCGGGCTCGTGCTCGGGGGCCTGCTCGTCCAGCTGGCCTTCATCGTCTCCTACGTCGGGGCCTTCCACTCGCCCACACCACACCGGATCGCCGTAGCGGTCGCTGCCCCGCAACAGGCCTCCGCAAAGATCGTCGCCCAGCTCAACGGCCTGTCGGACGACCCGGTCAAGGCGATGGCGGCACCGAGCACCGAGGCGGCCCGGCAGTGGGTGCTCACGAGGAAGACGGACGCTGCCTTCGTCTTCGACGCGGCCGGCACCAAGGACACGCTCCTGGTCGCTTCGGCGGGCGGGCCGTCGGTGTCGCAGACCGCCACACAGATCGCCCAGAAGATCGAGACGGCGCAGAAACGGCAGATCACCGTCACCGACATCCGGCCCCCCAACTCCGGGGACGGGCGGGGCATGACGTCCTTCTACCTTGTGGTGGGTTGGGTGATCGGCGGCTACCTGACGGCAACGATCATGGGCATGGCGGCTGGTTCCCGCCCCGCCAACCGGCAGCGCACCCTCATCCGCCTCGCCGTACTCGCGTTGTACGCGGTCGTGTCGGGAATGGCCGGAGCGGCCGTCGTGGGACCGGTTTTCGACGCACTCGACGGTCATTTCTGGGCGCTGAGCGGCATCGGCGCGCTGGTGGTCCTCGCCTCGGCGGCGACCGCGCTGGCCTTGCAGACCCTGCTGGGGCTCCTGGGCACGGGTGTGGTCATCCTGCTGTTCGTGGTGCTGGGCAATCCGAGCTCCGGCGGCGTCTACCCGGCACCGTTGCTCCCCGCGTTCTGGAGCGCGATCGGACAGGCGCTGCCGCCGGGTGCCGGAACGACACTGGTCCGCAACACGGTCTACTTCTCGGGCCATGCCGTCACGTCGGCGCTCTGGGTGCTCGGCGCCTACGCCGTGGGCGGCGCGGTACTGGCCTGGGCGGCCTCATGGCGAAACGAACGTCGACGCCCCGACACCCGTGCCACCGACCCAGAGACGCTGCCGGAACCGTCTCCGGCCGGTTGACGAGACGTTGCTGCAGGCGAACTCACCCCGCGTGCCGGGTGCGCACCTGCACACCCGGGCGCCCCGCCGTGACGACGGCGGCGTTCAGGGCGGTCGTCCGGGCCCGTCCTCCGTGTCGCTCAACCCTCATCGGTACAGAGGGCCACCTCCTCGGTCACGGCAACAGTGCCAAGACCCCGCCTGCTCCCGCCATGACGCCTGGCCGCGCCGGAAGGCGACACGTGCTGCCGCCTCCCGGGGCTGCCTCAGGCCTGCACCAACACGGTGCACCAGACCTCGTTGTTGGCGCCGATGCCGCAGTCGGCGATCTCTCCGCTGCGGATCTTCGTCCAGACACCCTTGGCCCGCCAGTGCCAGGTACCGACCCGTGAGAACCGCTCGTGGTAGCCGTGGTTGGCGAACGTGAAGGCGTCCACGTCCTTGCCGGTGCCGTTACCGCCCCGCGTTCCGTTGCCGAACGTCTCCTGCTGGCAATGGGCGTGCTTGAACTGGCTCCCGGTGCCACCGCCCCAGTTCCATACGTCGCAGAAGTGATCGCCCGAGTCGAGAGTCATCGTGTAGTGCATCGTTCTGCCGGTCCGGTTCTTCACCGCGCCGCACAGGGGACCTACGCACCCGTCCGCGGCGGCGGTCGTGGCCCCCGCGACGACCACTCCGGACGCCAGGAAGACAGTGGTGACGACGGCGACGGCCATCCGGTTCGTTCGGGACATCGTTTTGCGCATGGCAGTTCCATTCTCTTGGTGCGTCGGATCCGTTCGAGGCCTCGGCTCGGCCACGCCCGGCACGACTGCGGACCGGCGGATGAGCAAGGGCACGCCGCGAGCCCCGTGCGAGTCGGCGTCGGCGTGCTCCGCGGAACGCGATGCCTGCCGCGAAGCGCCTGACGACACGTGAGGTAAGGATCTACCGTGAGCCTTGCGAAAATCTTGTGATGGCTGCCCTGTGGCTGCCCTGTGGCGGCCCCGAAGCGAAATGAGGGAAGGTCGTCCGGATTTCCGGCCACGGCCCTGCGGAGGCAGACCCAGCCGCCCGCTGATCGTTTCACCGCCGTCCCGTACGAGGCACGATGAACCTGCAGCTCATGAGGTTTTCGGCTCGCCTTGGGGTGGTGACGTTGGGTGACCTGTGTGGTACGCCGGTGTCATGCGATACGCGGATGGTGGGGGCCTGACCGCCGAGTGGCGAGGTGCGCGGCAGCGGATCCGGATGGAAGCCGGCCGGAGGCTCGAGCGGGTGACAGAAGGTCGGTCATTGCCCGAGACCTGCGGTTCTGCGAACACGGAAGTCCGCTGCCGTGCCGGGTAGTTGAGCCGCCCGGTGCCTCTGCGGCGGTCACATGGCTGGGTTCACGCGTTGTTCAGCCGAGGTGGCGCGCCGGGGTCCGGTGATCGGGTTAGGATCACGACATGATTACGGCCTGGTCCCCTTCACGCATGCCGAGGAGCCGCTCATCAGCGGCTCTGGTGCGTGTGCTGGGGCTGGGTCTGTTCCTCTTCGGCCTGCTGTATGCGCATGCCGTCAGCCCTGACGCGACGGTGAGTCACCTCGCCTCCGGCAGGGGCGTCGTGGCGTCCGACGGGCATTTCGAGCCAACTGCTGAACTCGAAGACGCTGCGAGTGCCACGTCGCTGCACTCGGCTGGGGGACCGCAAGGCCATAACGACGGGCACGGACAACCGCACACGGGTGAAACCTGTGCGGTCGGGCAGCCCTCCCAGGGCCCCGCTGCAACGGTGCTCTGTCTGTCCCCGCTGAGCTCTGAGAGCGGCGACGAGGCGCCCGGCTCCGCGCCCGCCCGGCTCGCCACCGCGGCACGTGATTCCGCTGCTCCGAGAACGCAGGTGGCGGACTCCGCGGTTCTTCGCATCTAGGGCAACGCCTTCCGAACCGGTCGCCCCTTCACGGTACTTGTGGACTCGGCCCAAGGCTGTGCCACGCCTTGTCCCGGCGACGGGTCCACGGCGTCTGACCTCCTGCGCACACCGTCCCACAGCGTGACGCAGCGACGGTCGACGGCTCTCTTCCCTCACCCCCACCGATCGCCGCCCTGACCGGGAGAGTTCCCGCACGGGCAGTGACCGCCGCGCGGAGGACCTGTGCTGCCCACCCCTGCCCTTTCACGTGCCGATGCCCCATGGCTCCGTTCGCTCCGGAGGAGCCGGCTCGCCCGGCTCGCGCTGTACACCCTGCTGTACACCCTGCTGTACACCCTGCTGTTCGGACTGCTGTTCTTACTGCTGACGTGCCCGGGCGATCAAGGCGATGCGCGGGAGTCGCGCGCTCGTTCGACCTCTGCGTCGACGGATGCCTTGCTGCCTGCGGAGAGCTCCGACGGTGCGATTCCTGACCCGTCCGAGCTTCCCGATCGCTGTCACGACCTCCGCCCCGGCAAGGCCGTCTTCCCCCAGTCGCCTCCTCGCGTCCCACCGCGCGCTCTCGCCGTGCTGTCGCTGACGGACCACACAGCCGCGCTTGCGCGCCAACTCCCCGGCGCTGTGCGAAGACCGCTGGTGAGCGGCGGCCGGTCCGCTCTCCCGGTCATCTGCAGGTGGCGCTTATAGGAGCCACCCCGCGGGCCGGCTCCGGCCGCCCCGCCGCGCGGCGCACCTCAACCCGACGCGCGAGATGAGCATCCGCACACATCCCTACCGATTCGAGAAGCGAAGACACCATGCACTCCATGACCAAGAGTGACCTCACTCCCGGCAGTTCCGGTTCCGGCTCGGGCTCCGCCCTACGCGGGCTTGTCGGCAACACCCCGCTCCTCCACGTCTCCCAGCCCTTCACCGAGCCGGAGCGCGGATTCTGGGCGAAGCTGGAAGGCTTCAATCCCGGTGGCATCAAGGACCGTCCGGGCCTGCACATGGTCGAGCGCGCCCGCGCCCGCGGCGAACTTCAGCCGGGTGCCAGGATCATCGAGTCGACCAGCGGCACCCTCGGCCTGGGGCTCGCCCTGGCCGGGATGGTCTACGGGCACCCGGTCACGCTGGTCACCGACCCGGGTCTGGAGATGTCCATGACCCGGTTGCTGACCGCGTACGGCGCCCAGGTCAATCTCGTCTCCGAACCGCACCCCACCGGCGGATGGCAGCAGGCCCGCCGTGACCGGGTCGGCCGGCTGATGGAGCAGCACCCCGGCTCGTGGTGCCCCGATCAGTACAACAACCCCGACAACACCACCGCGTACACCCCGCTCGCCCTCGAACTGGCCACGGAGCTCGGCCATATCGACGTGCTGGTGTGCAGCGTGGGCACCGGCGGACACTCCGCCGGAGTCTCCCGCGTACTCCAGCAGCTCTACCCGGACCTCAAGCTCGTCGGCGTCGACACCATCGGCTCGACGATCTTCGGCCAGCCGGCCCGTCCTCGCCTGATGCGGGGCCTGGGCTCCAGCATCTACCCCCGCAATGTCGCCTACGACAACTTCAGCGAGGTGCACTGGGTCGCCCCGGCTGAGGCGGTGTGGAACTGCCGTCGGCTGGCCGCCTCGCACTACGCCACCGGCGGCTGGAGCGTCGGCGCGGTGGCGATGGTCGCCGGCTGGCTGGCCCGCACTCTGCCCGCGGACAGCCGGATCGCGGCGATCTTCCCCGACGGCCCGCAGCGCTACCTCGGCACGGTCTACGACGACGACTACTGCGCCGCCCACGGACTGCTCGACGCCCCGCCCGCACCCGAACCGGATGTTGTCGGCCGCCTGGACGAGAAGGAGGTCACGCGGTGGACGCGGTGTGAGAACGTCATCGATCCGCTCACCCTGGCGGACGCGCAGCCACGGTCCGACAAGCCCGGTCCGCTCGACGCGTACGACGGGCGAGCCGGCGCGACCGCGGACAGCGACGCCGACGAACGGCTCGACGGCAGCGATGTGCTCGCGGAGGGGAAGCAGTGAGGACGACCATCGCCCAGGTTCGTTCCTACGAACGCAGCGTCCAGTTGTTGATGGTCAATCAGTTCACCATCAACCTCGGCTTCTACATGCTGATGCCGTACCTGGCTGCGCATCTGGCAGGTCCGGTGGGGCTGGCGGGCTGGCTGGTCGGGTTGATCCTCGGCGTGCGCAACTTCAGCCAGCAGGGGATGTTCCTGCTCGGCGGAACGCTGGCCGACCGGCTCGGGTACAAACCCATGATCATAGCCGGTCTGGTGCTGCGCATCATCGGCTTCGCGACCCTTGGGCTGGTGGAGTCCGTCCCCGCCTTGCTGGCCGCTTCAGCGGCGACGGGACTGGCCGGCGCGCTGTTCAACCCGGCCGTGCGGGCCTATCTGGCGGCGGACGCGGGCGAACGCCGGGTCGAGGCGTTCGCGCTGTTCAACATCTTCTACCAGGCCGGGATCCTGCTCGGCCCGCTGGTGGGCATGGTGCTGACCGGCGTGAGCTTCCGCGTCACGTGCCTTGTCGCGGCGGGGATCTTCGCTCTGTTGAGCATCGTCCAGATCAGGGCCTTGCCCGCCCGCCGGGGCGACGACGCCGAGGACGACAAGACCGGTCAGGGCGAGGGCGTTCTGAAACAGTGGCGCGGCATCTTCGCCAACCGGCCGTTCCTGCTGTTCTCCGTGGCCATGATCGGTTCGTACGTCATGTCCTTCCAGGTCTACCTCGCGTTGCCGCTCGAAGTACGGCGGCTGGGCGGGCAAGAAACCTCCGGAACGGCTGCGGTGGCACTGCTCTTCGCGGTGTCCGGGCTGAGCACGATCCTCGGACAGACGAAGGTGACCACCTGGTGCAAGGCCCATATGGAACCGGGCCGCGCACTGACCTGGGGGCTGCTGACCATGGGGCTGGCGTTCGTACCGCTGTTGGTGGCCACCGCGGTCCCGGTACCGGACGGCGGCCTGGGGCTGTGGCTGCTGGCGGCGGTGCCGCCGGCGCTCTCCGCGCTGCTCCTGGCGATCGGCACGATGATCGCGTACCCCTTCGAGATGGACACCATCGTCCGCCTCTCCGGCAACCGCCTCGTCGCCACCCACTACGGCCTGTACAACACCATCTGCGGCACCGGCATCACGCTCGGAAACCTGCTGACGGGTGCCGCGCTGGACGCCGCCCGGGCCGCCGGGCTGTCCGCGCTGCCGTGGGTGGCGCTGCTGGCACTCGGTCTCGCCTGCGCTGCGGCTCTCCACGGGCTTCACCGCACGGGCCGCCTGGCACCGCCGGCGCGTGAGGGGCAGCCGGAGCCCGCGAACGCATAACCGACGTTCTGCGCCGGAGGGGGCGGACGAGATGGCCTCCGTCCCCTCCGGTGGGTGACGTCCACGTCGACGGCCGGGCGTGCGCCCACGGTCACCGGCTCCAACCCGCAGAACGACATCGCCAGTCACCACCGCCTGCGGCCGCAGAGACGGCCGTCCGCGAACGAATGTCGCACGAATGCACAAGGACTGAAGACGACATGAACCCGAAGCCACCGTACTGATCGCCGAGGATCTGTCGCCCGCCACCGTCGACGCACTCGGTCCGGACTTCGAGATCCGGCACTGCAACGGCGCTGACCGGACCGCACTCATCCCGGCGATCGCCGACGCCGACGCGATCCTCGTACGCAGCGCGACCAAGGTCGACGCCGCAGCCATCGCGGCGGCCAGGAAACGTGCGACGCGGCGGTGATCGCGGTCCACCCGGACCAGGCGCCGCGACTGCTCGCGGACCCGACCGAGCGGGAGCGGGAGATGCTGGGCGCATGCCGCTACTGTGGCCAGGGCGCCGTCGGCGAGAACGGCGCCCCCTTCGACGTCCTCGGAACCCGGGAGTCGGGACGTCAGTTCGAGGAATCCGTCCGCCAGGGCCGAGATCCTGATCGGGCCGGCGGAGGGCGTGCTCCGGCGGGCTCACCGGCCGGTGGCGCTCGGGAAGGGTTGTACGGCCCACCTTCCACGGACGCGATCTCAAAGAGCCCGGTCACTCTCTTCCAGCACGGGCGACGACCGCCCCGTCGCCGACCTGCTCCGGTCCCTGGCCGCAAGAATGGTCGACCCAACGACACCGTCCTTCACGGGCGTCCGCCTGATCCGGCGCCCGCCGGTGTGGTCTCCAGCCTCTCTCCGAGGGAAGGGCGCTGCGCGGGGCCGTCCGGACTCCGCCGCTGCCCCCGTCGGTCCACTGGCCCCGCGAGTGACATCGACCCGTGCGGTCATCGTCGTGCCACGACGATGACGAGAGGGGTGGCCGCCTTGCGCCGGTCCGTCCGTCCCGGCGCCGTGTCACTGCCGTCGCATCCGCAGCGCGCCCATCGCGGCGAGTGTGCGCAGTGCCGGGCCCTTCAGCGTCGGATAGGCGCGTACCAGCCGGTGGGCGGCGTGGATCGGTTCACGGCGCAGCCAGTGCAGGGTGGCTCCCGGCCCGGGGGCGCGCACCACGCCCTCGTGCACGGAGAGCTCGCCCGTCTTGAAGGAGTCCTTGTAGGGGGCGTCGCCCCGTCCGAAGTCGAGGAGGCGGACCCCCGAGTCGGCCGCCGCCTCGATCATGCGTAGATAGAGGACGCGGCCGGGCGAGTACGTGCCGAAGACCCGGTCGTACGCGGGGAACCAGCACGAGAAGACCGTACGCGAGCGCAGACCGAAATGGGCGGCGACGAGACGGTCACCCGCGTAGAGCGCGGACAGCACGCCCGAGCACTCGGGGACGGAACTGTCCGCGAGCAGATCCACCAGCCGGGCGAACCAGGGCTGGGCGAAGGGGTCACGGCGGCCGGTACGGCGGTACTGGGCTGACTTCCACCGCAGGAGGGTGTCCAGGGCCGCCCGGTCCCGAGTGTCGTGGACGAAGCGCAGCGGGCCGAGCTGCCGGCTCATCCGTCGCTCCTGGGCCCGAGCGGTCTTCAGGAAGCCCCGGGACCGTACGCGGAGGCGGTCCTCGTACTGTGCGAAGCCGGTGGCGAGGTCGACGACGGGCGAGGCGAACCGTGCGGTCGCATGCGGAAGGAAGAGCCGTTGATCCCCTCCGAGGTGATCGAACTCCCACGCGCTCAGGGAGCAGGCCCGAAGCAGACGGACCGTGTCCAGGGAGGCTTCGGGATGCAGGACTGCGCCCTGCCGGTCCGAGACGCCGGCGCCCACCGGGCGGCCATGGCCCCAGAGCCCCCGCCTGTGGGCGAAGTAGCCGGCCCGCTCGCCGCCCTGGCGCAGGATCGCCACCCGTGCGTCGGGCCGGACACGGCCGACGGCCTGCGTGAACCGCGCGCTCATAAAGGGGTTGGCCGCGGCGGGTTCGGGTGCTGTCGTCTGAAGTTCGTTCCACCGGACGAGATCCGCGGGGGTCATCTCGCTCGGGTGTACGACATCGATGCCTGTGGCCATGGCTCCTCGCTCGTCCCGTTCCGACGGATGTCGGCACTCCGGTAACGAGACAACCGCTTCCGTGGGAACGACCGGCCGCGTCGGAGCCCGTCTTTGCCGTGAAGGCACCCTTGGAAGGCTGCGAGGCCGGCCTGAGGGCTACGAGCGTCGCGTCGCGGATGGGCGTACGGTCTCGACGCCCTGTCCGGCCGGGTCGTCGAGCCGCCAGTCGAGGTACCGCTTGCCAGCGAAGGTGGGGCATGTGCCACCACACCGCATGGTGATGACGGCATCGGATGCCCGGACGGCCTCCACGGTGAGGAAACCTTGCCCACCGCATGGCGAGCAGCTCCTGGACCGGGAGAGCTGTTTCGTCATCGGCTGCCGCGACCTCCGCCAGGCCCGGCTCTGCCAGGTGCGCGTCAGCGATCTTCCTCATGCCTGGCGCCACGCGCCGGAACCCGCAGCAGTTCTCCGACCCCGGCGTCCTCTCCGGACCGAGTGGGGGTGGGCGACACGGTGACCAGCCCGCTGATCCTCCGCCTCAGAGGGCCCAGGGGCGCGCCGAGTGGTGCGGTAGAGGTGGCACGGCGCCTCGCGCTGAGTTGACGGCGCAGCTTGGTGCGGCTGGTCAGCGGGCTGTGTTGCTGCGAGGCTGGCCAGGAGCTTGCGTCGGTCTTCAGAGGTACTGCCTGTCGACCACCGTGACCCGGCAGCGAGACCGAATCAGGCAGTCACCATCGAGCTTCACCCAGCTCTGCGGGCCTGGCAGGGGTGGTGCCGGTGCCGGGAGGAACACCGCTGCCCCCGGCGGAATGAGCGCCGGGGCAGCGGTCGGGCGGTGGAGCAGACACGCCGTGGGGTCAGCGGCCGTGCGACGTGCGGAGGAGGTAATCGGCGTACATGATCGCCGTGAGGATCTGGAAGCGGACCGACTCGCCGAACCGGCCTGCGCGGTAGCCGTACGGGAGACTCGGGTCGACGTAGCCCGCCCAGTGGTCGCGGAGCAGGTGGTTGAAGCGGCGGCTCAGGGCGTCCCACGAGTTCTCTTGGTTGACGAAGCCCGCGGGAAGGCGCAGCTCGCCGCCGTCGTGGCCCATGACCATCCCGATGTCAGTGCCGATCGGCCGGAACCGGGCCGCTTCCGCGACGAACTGCGTCATGACGAGGAACGCGCGTGCCATCGTCCTGGCGTCCCTGGCGTCCCTGGCGTCCCTGGCGTCCCTGGCGTCCCTGGCGTTGTAGAGGTCCCAGACCGCCGTGTTGACATTGTCCCTGCTGAACGTGATGACCGTACGGGCGGTGTTCGCGGCCGTCTGGATGCTGTCGTAGTTCTCCTCGACCCGGGGGATCTGCCACGTGCCGTTGGCCGACATGCTCCTCCCGTTCGCCCACCGCGTGGACGTGGCGTGAGCACCAGGCGTCTCGCGAGTATCTGGGCTACCCGGAGACGGCTCGCCAGCTGGAGATCCGCCACTCACGGTGTCATCCCACGAACCGTCCTGCTGTCAGCGCGGATCTGGCTGCGGCGCAAACAGAGCACGGGCCGACCGTCTTCGACCGGCTGATCACGATCCTCGAGGATCGTGCCCCTGGAGTCCTGCGGCTTCAGTAACGCACTCGGCCTGGAAGTCCCACGGGTCGCTGGTCACCGGCTCAAGCAGGACGGCACCGCCCTCGATCACCCACACCTGGGACGTCGCCGGTACTCCTTCCTCGCACCTGACCGATCAAGGCAGCACCTGGAGAATCCGAGCACGACCATGAAGACCAACGAGGACAGCAGGAGATGAATACGGGCGGGTGGCAGCAGCGATCCACGAAAAGGAACATGTGCGTGCCCCAGACGGCTGGACCAGGACATTCACGGTTCCGCGACTCTGCGCGGCAATTGTTGACCGCCTCACCTTAGGCGGGAACATCATCGGGACCGGCACCGAGTCCTACCGACTCGCTACCGCCGACATCACCCGCTCCGGACCCGCGACGCCGAGTCGGACCTCGCCAACCTCGTCGCCGACGCCCAGCTCGCGGTCACCTCCACGCCCGTCGGTCCGCCGCCTGAAGGTCTGCACCGTCCGTCCCGCCCTGCGCTTCCCGCACGCCGTCCAAGCGATGGAGATCAAGCGTCGTCGCACCAACCGGAAGACCGGCAAGGTCGAGATGAAGACCGTCTACGCGGTCACCAGCCTCCCGCCCGAACGGGCCAGCCCGGCGCAACTCGCCGAACTCGTCACAAAGCGCTGGTCAGTTGAGGCCCCATACCACGTCAGAGACGGGACCTTCGGCGAGGACGTCTCGCGCATACGCACGGCACCGCACCCCGCGCCATGGCCACCCTGCGCAATCTCGCCATCGGACTCATGCGCCAAGCGGGCTGGACCAACATCGCCGCCGCAGCCGATCACTACCGGTCACGCCCCCAGCACGCGACAGCCATGCTCCGACTCACAGCCTGAGAACGCATCGCCCCGGGCTTGGGGGAATGCCACGGGTGGGGCGAAAGGGACACCCCCGGCGCCAGGTTTAGATCAAGGCGAGTTCACCGAACACACGCTAACGACCAAAGAGCCACGTCCATGCGACCGCTGCCGCCAGAATGGCGAACCCCATCACACATCCGATGGCCGATGCCCGTTCGGACCTCTCTCGACGCTCTGGGTCTTCAACCACATCTCCCCCTGTCCGGTCCTCAGGCACATCTCCCCCTGCCCCGTATGCCGCGGAACAGTTGCCGAGTCCCAACCCGTCAAACCCTAGCGGATCTTCACCCAATCGACTTTCGACAACCTTGATCATCGGGGGTCGCGTCTCTCGCTGCCGAACCGGGTGAACCGCGCACAGCGGCGCCGACACAGGCGGTCGACTCATCTCACCAGCCGAGAACGCATCAGCCCTGGGCTCATCCCGACCGGCTCATCCCCCTGATCAGAAACAGGTGCTCATCTTGTCGTTCAACCCACTCAGGGGGTGACGTAGTCGCCCCAGCCGAAAGTGGCGACGTAGGCCCGTCGAAGGGCTTCTCCGCCGCGTCCGCCCCTGATGCGGATGACGGTCAGCGCGAGGATGAACCAGGCGGTGAAGCACGCCGCGACGATCAAAGTCCAGCGAGGGCCGGAAACACCAGCAATGACCACCAGGGCAATGATCGTGACGACCAGTCCGATGTGGCCGCCTCCGATATCCGTGGTGGACCTGCTGCCGCCTGTCATCAGGGTCTCCCGCCAATAATCACGCCGCTGCGCGGCAAACCAGGCTACAGGGCTCCGTCGACGGCGCGCCGTAGGCTCAATGCAATGAACATGACGGCACAGAGCCGACGCGCGGGAAACGCCGGCGACGGCTGACGAAACAAGCGCGGGGCCCGGCCGTAACAGCCGTGACCCTACGGTCATCCCCCTCAGCACCGAGTGCCCAGCACGGGCTCGGGCTGGCCCTGTCCCGGCCCGCTCCTGCCGGGTTCGAGCGGGACACGACCGACTTTCCAGGCGGCGGACTCGCTCCTTTGGCCCTTCACTCCTGCCTCAAGGTCTCGCGCACGCCGAGGCGGTGCCCTCGCGCCGGTACCAGACGGTGTCCAGCTCACGGCCGTCCGGCAGAGTGGGGCGGGCCGGGCCGGGGGTCGGGGCGAAGCCGGCGCGTTCCAGGGCGCGGCGGCAGGCGAGGTTCTCCGCCGCTGTTCCTGCGTGTACCGTCGGCAGCCCGGCGTGGCCATGGGCGAACTCCGCGCCCGCCAGGAACAGTTCGGCGCCGAGGCCCTGGCCTCGGCGGTCGGGGGCGAGAATGCCGCCGATCTCACCGCTGTCGTGGTGGAGTTCGAGGTACCCGGCGTAGCGCCCGGTGTCGCGGCGCACACAGACCATGAACTCGAATGTCCCGGGGGTGGGTTCGAAGGGCTCGGCCAGCTCGGGGTTGGACCGGAGGAACCAACGGGGGGTGGCACCGGCAGGCCCCATGCCCAGCAGGGCCTGTCTGGTGTCGGCGTCCGGTACGACCCGGTCCATGTGGTTTCCTTGCCAGCGCTGGGCATCGGGGTCCGCGCCCGCGGCCATGGCCGCGGGCGCGTCGAGCTAGGTCACCGGGGTGTAGAACAGCAGGTGCCGGGTGGCCAGGGCGTGCCGGCCGGGCGTACACGCGTCCGGGACCGGGAGACCCGAGGTCGCCCGGCGACGTCGCAGAACCGACCGAATCATGGAACTCCCCGAATCATGGCCCCCGTTGTTTACGTCCTGGTGCGTCCGGCTGCACGCACCAGGCGCGTGCGGCCCAACGTACCGGCAAGAGCAAAGCCCCGTAGCCGCCTCTTGATAGGTATCGCAGCTGTGGGACTCCTGCGCCTCTTGCCCAAGCAGCGGTGAGCCTGATCCGGCCTCCTGGCGGAATCAGATGTTCCTATTTCCCGTTCACACATGCCCTCTCGGGTTTCGCGTGTGCAAGCGAACACCCGTCCCGAAACTCTGGCGCCCAGGGCGATGGGCGCGTGCCAGCAGAAGTGGGAGGGGACCAGGAGCAGCCCCAGCCCTGGAGGGGGATGCCGCGGTGGTCCGGGTACGGGGCGATCCAGGACCGGTGACCGCCAGCGGACGGTGGGGCCCAACTGGTCGAGCATCCCCCCGCTCCCGGCGTGGAACAGAGTGTGCGCGTGCCAGGCGCGTTCGACGTGCAGCCGTGCTGTACAGCGGGATCCGCTGGGAGTTTCTGCCCCAGGAGCTGGGCTTCGGCTCGGGGATGACCTGCTGGCGACGGCTGCGGGACTGGAACGAGGCCGGGTCTGGCAGAACCTGCACGAGCTGCTGCTCTCCGAGCTGCGGGCCGCAGACCTGCTGGACTTCTCCCGCGCAGCGGTCGACTCCAGCCACATCCGCGCGATGAAGGGCGGGCCGGCCACCGGTCCGACCCCGGTGGGCCGGGGCAAGGCCGGCAGCAAGCACCACCTGATCGTCGAGGCGCACGGCATCCCGCTCGCGGCAATCACCACCGACGGCAACCGCAACGACGTCACCCAACTGAGCCCGCTGATCCAGGCCGTCCCACCGATCCGCGGCAAGGGCGGTCAGCCACGGCGCCGCCCCAAGCACCTGTACGCCGACCGCGGCTATGACCACGAGGTCTACCGAGACAAGGTCCGCCGGTTCCAGATCACCCCGCACATCGCCCGGCGCGGCACCGGGCACGGCTCCGGCCTGGGCGTGTACCGCTGGGTCGTGGAAGGAGCGATCGCGCTGCTGCACTGGTTCCGCCGCCTGCGCATCCGCTGGGAGATACGCGACGACATCCACCACGCGTTCGTCACCCTCGGCTGCGCCGTCATCTGCTGGCGACGACTGCGCACCGCACTTTGTCCAAAGTAAGGGCGGGCGATCGCCTCAGAGGATGGCCTGCTCGATGCGTCGGAACGCATTCGTAGCAGTCGGGCCCGCGCAGCCTCACATCCGGGATCTCAGCACGTCGACCTCACAGCCCGGCGCGAACGGGTCGAAGCCGTGCTCGATCAGCCAGCGAACAGCCAGCAGGCTTCGCAACGACCACCACGCGTGGATCACGTCGAGGTCGATGTCGGTGCCATAGCCGGCGATGACGTCGTCGAGGTGCTCCTCGTGTCCGAGCGTGAAGGTGGCGAGGTCGTACAGGGCATCACCCTGGCCCGCTTCTGACCAGTCGATGATGCCCGTGACCTCGTCGCCGTCGACGAAGACGTGCGCGATCTGCAGGTCGCCGTGCGTGAACGCCGCAGTCCACGGCCGGAGCGCGGCCTCGGCGACCTGGCGGTTGCGGGTGACCAGGTCAGTGGGCAGGACGCCGTTCATCACGAGCAACTCGCACTCGTCGTCGAGTTCCGCCGCCAGCGCGAGGATGCTCCGGCCGGCCCCACCGGGTCGGGGCGGCAGTGGCGCGTCGTGCAGCTTCCGGATGGCGGCGCCCGCCGCGGCCCACGCCGCCGGCGACCCGGTCGATGGCCCGCCGAGGCGCCCAAGCGTCGTCCCCGGAAGTGCCGCCATCGCGAGCACGGACGGCTTACACCACAGGACCTCCGGGGTCGGGACCGGCGCCAGGGCCATCGCCTCGACCTCGACATCGATGCGCGCCTGATCGGCGTCCACCTTCAGGAACACGTCGCCGACGCGCAGAGTCGCGCGCTCAGAATGGGCGACAACGACTTTGACCTCATCCATGGGCGACCAGTATCCCGGGGATGACCGCCGACGTCGCCAGGCATATCGCATGCGCCTACGCAGCTGACCGCGTCTCGATACCCAGCGGCCTCGTGCACGACACGTGGTCTTCCGCCGCTGTGGCTCTTGCGGGGAGCTCAGCATCGTGCGGGAGGAGGACTTCGTCTGCGTCTTCTGCGGCGAGGACCTGCCTCAGGAGTGGAACGTTGCCGAGCCGGATCGCTAGGACTTGTCCGGGCGAACTCCGATGGCCCGTGCGATGAGGTCGTGGATCAAGAACTCTCCGGGTCTGCGGTTCTCTTTGAGGCGGGCGAGGTTGTCGGAGTTGAACCAGTCATAGGCGGAGTGCTTGGACCATTCCAGCGTGGGGTGATCCAAGTCGCCGTCGATCTCGACGAGGTAGTCGGCCTCGTGACGGAGTCCACCGCCGTCGTCCCCTGTCCAGGTTGTAGTGCCAAGGAACCGGCGCACGTGGGTCAAGCGCCAGCCGGTCTCCTCCTCGACCTCGCGTGCGAGAGCCTCCAGAACCGTTTCCCCAGCCTCGACGTGGCCGCCTACGATGTCCCAGGTATCGGGAAACAGGCGACGGTCTGGGCTCCGCTTTTGGGCGAAGGCATGGCCGTCCCGGTTGAGGATGACGGCGCCGACGGTCCAGACCTCGTCGGAGGCGGGATTGGGCACCTCGACATCGTCGTTGACCGTGAAAGACGGGTTGTGAGTGGGCATGACCGATAGCGTACGACGGGCGTTTCCACGGCATGAGTAGCCATCGACCCGGTATGTCATCGGATGCGAGACCGCACGCGCCGGTGTCTCGGGCTCCACCGTGACCAGGATGTTCGTCATCAGACGGCGCGACAGCCTGTCCGCCGGCGAGAGGCGAAGTAGGCGCGCAGAGCCTCGCGCCTCTCGATGCGCCGGTCCCCGAAAGGCCGGTGCCAGACGTCATCGGGCGTGAACAGCTCAGCCACCGGACTCGGGTCGCCGAGGTCAAGGCGGTGGATGAAGTCCACAAGGATGCGCTCGCAGGCGCGCTCCGCGAGCATCCGCTCGACCGAGAGCATGGCCTTGAGCGAGCTGTTTGGCGGTATGACGGGCTTCGAGGCACGAGGTCCAGAATCGGGAAGAGCCGAGGAGCAGGGTGCAGGCCAGGCGGACGTGGGCTCGTCGCTGACGAGCTCCACGGCGTCTGATCGGAGTCGTAGACGTCCAAGTGGCTCACCGGTGAGATCAATCGCTGCACGGGTGGTCTGCGCCCCGGGGCGAGGGCCCGTCGGACCTGGAGGCAGGCGGTCCCGTCGGTTCCGCGTGGGTGAGTGCCCGGCCTGAGGCCGCGATGTCGTGCAGGAGACGTGCCGATTCCGAGGTCCGCAGCCAAGTGGGTACGGCAACTCCATGCAGGGAAGGTCAAGTTGCCGTCAGCACCCCGCAGTGTCGACCTCGTGGTACCAGCGCCGGACCATACGGCGCGGGCACCACGCCTGGCTGCCGTTACCGACAAGGCCGACGCCCGGTCCAGCGCACCAGTTGACCGCACCACTGCCGTGCGACGTGGGCAGGCGTCGGCGCACGGAGAAAGGTGCTCAGGCGCCTACAGACGAACGTGCTCAACTGTGGACCGGGACGACAACCCTGCGGCTGTGGCGGCGTCCGCAGGTGTCTTTCACCCTCCGGCGGTCTGCACCTGGAGGACGCGAGCGTAGGCTCTCACGAATGCGAATCGGCGAGCTGTCCACGCGCACGGGCGTGAGCCCGCGCTCACTGCGGTACTACGAAGAGCAGGGCCTGCTGACCAGCTCACGCTCCGATACCGGGCAGCGTCACTATTCCGCTGAGGCGGTCCAGCGCGTGTCGCTCATCCGGCAGTTGTTCGACGCGGGTATGTCCAGTCGGGTGATCGCGACTGTGCTGCCGTGTGTGGACGTCCCGGGTGACCTGGGCGTCGCCGAGGAGACGTTCACGGCGATGATGCGCGAGCGCGACCGGATCGACGACGACATCGCGCACCTGGTCGCGACCCGGGATGCGCTCGATGTGCTGATCAGGGCCAACAGCCGGCACCGGGCGGAGCTGTCCATGTCCACGTCGCCGGAGTCGGCGGCACGGTTGAGCTGATGCTGTGACCTGCATCTCAGTTGGTTGCCCCTGACATCGATGTGAGAGGTGAGGATGGCTGCAGAGCCCGGAATCACCGGGTCGGTCAACGGGAGGCGGCAGAAGATGGGGCAGGCGTGGGGTTTCGGCAGGTATGGCGGGCCCGAGGTGCAGGAGTTCATCGACCGTCCCGATCCCGTCCCCGGTCGCGGCGAGGTACTGATCCGGGTCGACGTGGCCGGCGTGAATCCCCTCGACCACATGCTGCGCTCGGGTCTGGTCTCCGGGCTCGACGGCGGGCGTCCGTTTCCCCGTGTGCTGGGCATGGAGGCAGCGGGAACCGTTCTCGCCCGGGGCGAGGACGTCGACGGACTCGAAGTGGGTGACGCGGTCTTCGGCTTCGCACTCACTGGTGGCGGCACCTACGCCGAGACGACGGTGCTGTCCGCGCCGAACACCGCGCGCATCCCGGCGGGCCTGTCCGCGACCGTGGCGGCAACCCTGCCCGTGACCGGGACGACCGCGGTGGACGTGCTCGGCCAGCTCGGCCTCCCGGCCGGTGCCACGGTCCTGGTCAACGGGGTCGGGGGAGGGGTCGGCCTCGCCGTCGCCCGGCTGGCCGTCGGACGCGAGCTGCGTGTGATCGGCACCGGGAGTACCGCCAAGCGCGAGCAGGCCGAGGCCATCGGGGTGCGGTTCATCGACTACACCGCCGAGGACGTCGTCGCCGTGGCACGCGAACTGGTTCCGGACGGCTTCGACGGGATCGTCGACCTGGTCGGAGGCACCTCGCTGCGGACGGTCGCCCCGCTGGCCCGGGATCCCCGCAACGTCATCGCCGTGGGCGATATGTCTGTGCCCGATCTCGGTGGGCGTTTCGTCGAGCGGCGCATCGACCGGGAGAGCCTGGAGCGGTCCGCCCGGCTGGCCCTCGACGGAGTTCTCGCACCCGTGATCACTGCGGTCCATCCGCTCTCAGACGCCCTGGCCGCCCTCGCCGCCGTCGAGACCGGTCACGCTGCGGGCAAGGTTGTCATCAAGGTGGCATGAGAAGTGCCGGGCCGCCCAGCGCCGTCGACCGCCTGCGGACTGAACGGGCCGCCCGCGCACAGCAACGCGTCAGTACGCTCGAACAGTTCGCCCCCGCGGTCAAGCAGTCGAATAGGTCCTCCCGGCAGCGTGACGCCTTCGCGGACGTTTCCCCGGGACCGGCGTCAGGCGGCAGACTCAAGCTGTTCGACATTGGGGGCGAGGAGCGGGCGGAAGTGCCTCAGCCGGCGAGCAGGGCCTGCATCCACAGATCTTCACGCTGTTCGTTGTATTCGGCGTCGCTTCGCCAGCCGTCGCCGTGGCCCGCGGTCCACGGAGTTGCCCAGGGCTGGACGCGCCGGGCGGCCTGTTCGCGCAGGAAGTCGTGTATGGAACGCCTACGGCGCCCCAGCAGTGGGACCAGCCGACGGCGTTCGGCTTCATCGAGGCCGTAGGCGTTGGCGAAGACTCGCAGTTGGTCTCCCGCGTCGCCGCGTTGCCAGTCAGGATGCGCGGACAACGGGATGAAACCGTGCATGGCATACGCGACGTCCCGCAGGCGGGAACCGGGGCCGGCGGTGTCCCAGTCGATGAAGGCCCACCGGGACTCGTCTGCGACCACAGCACCGCATCGTGGAAATCCCGGATCAGTCGTGCCACACGAGCCAGTTGCCGAGCAGGTTCCAGCAGAGAGAACCGGTCGGGACAGACCGCATGCCCCGGCACAAAGGTCAGGATGTCGCGCCCCTGGTCGTCGAAGCCCAAGGGACAAGGCGGCGCACGGAACAACTCCGTAGGCGGACCCTCAAGAAGGATCGAGGTAAGAAAGGGCATTTCCGACGGGAAAGAAGGGAAGTCCCCGACGGGAACAAAGGGCAGACTCCATATCGACGCTACTTGAAAGATTATGAGTTGAAGATGCCTGTGCGATGCTGTCTTCTCCTCCTGTCGCTGCGGAGATGTCGACAGGCCGTGAACGGAGTTTTCCATGCAGAAGGTCATCGACTACATAGAAGAACATCGGAAATCGTACGAGAGCCACGCATTCTTCACCCGTCTGCTCGCTGACGAGTCACTGCCCGGAGAAAGGCGTCTGGCGTGGGGGCCCAGCGTGGTTCCCTTCATCATGGGCTACTCCGATCTGAACAAGTACGTCTTCCGCAAAGACGAAGGGAAGGTCCGGCCTGATCAGCTGCAGGCCCTGCTGAACGCGCACACGTACGAAGAGGACTTCCACTGGCAGTGGATGCTGACCGACCTGGAGAAGCTGGGGGCCGACAGCAGCATGCCCCTGTCGGACGCCACGCGAGTCCTGTGGAGCGCGGACTTCAGCCACTCTCGACGTCTCTGCCTGGAGCTGGCCGCGCTCGCCGCGGGCGCCCCCACGTACGCCGTTTTCGCGATGGTCGAGTCCATCGAGGCCGTCTCGATCACCATCTTCACCCACTGCCGGGGAATCGCCCTGCGGGACGGTCGCGAATGTGAGTTCTTCGGCACGAAGCACTACATGGCGGAGGCTTCGCACAGCATAAAGTCGCCCGAGGTAGAAGAGAAAAGCCTGCCCTCCCTCGACGATGCACAGCGCGAGGAAGCCAAGCGGATGGTGGACCGCACGTTCTCGCTCTTCGACGACTGGTCCGGCTCGCTCCTGCGGTTCGCTCTCGAAAGCGCGGACCACGAGCGTACGTACGAGAGGTTGATCCAGGAGAGCAAGGACCTGCTGCCGGAAGCCGAGGCGGTGGCCGCTGCCGCCTTCTGATTTCTGAGAACTACCGGTACTCCACCCATCATCAGGTCGTCATCGACGCCGACCCCCGACCGGTCGTCGCGGTCGGCCGGCCATTGCCCGGCATCACGGTGACTGCAAGACATGGGCGGAATCCGGTGCCGAAGCTGCCGTTGGTCGGGCGCACGGAACGGTGGGTGGGGCCGCCGGCAGCCGACCTGCCGCGGAGCTGCCATCCGGTTCCTGGAACACCTCTACCGGCACGGAGCGGACCGCATGTTCGACCCCTGGTCTCCGGGCCTGAGTCAAAGCGTCTCGTGGCTGGGGCTCCGGTTGTCCGGCGGTCCTGACGACCCTGGGAGCGATGGAGCCGGGGGTGTGCTCCTGGGCGCCTGGAGCTTGCCTGAGATCCTTCGCTCATGAGCACACCACCGGACGGGTTGCCCGTCTACCGAGTGTTGACCGGACCGGACGACGCCACGTTCTGTCACCGGGTGAGCGAGGCGATTGGTCTTGGCTACGAACCGTACGAAGGCCCCGCTGTCACCTTCGACGGTGAGAACGTCATCGTCGTCCAGGCGTTGATCTGGCCGACGCGGTCGTAAGAGCCCTTCGAGTACCGGTGGTCACGACCGAGTCGTGACCACGAGGAAAGCAGCGCGGGTGGTTTGGGCGATGAAGCGCGTCTGCCCGTGCGGCCTGACTCCCGTCCTGCCCTGTCCGGCGTCTCCCGCGCACACGTCGCCGAACTGCTCGAGGAGCTTGCCCGGACGTGGCGAGTGAGCCGGGCGTCCGCGCTGCCCGCACGCCGTGGCGCGTACCGGAGCCGGACGGCAGGTGCCGGACCGAATCAGCGGATGGTCCTGCTCGACCGGCTGTTCGTCCCGCTGGTGCACGTGCGTCTCGGTCTGCCGCACGCGGCACTCGCCGAGCTCTACGAGGTGGACCGCTCCACCGTCTCCGAGGCGATCCGAGGTCCGCCCACTGCCGGCCGTTCGGGCTTCGCCGTCCCCGATATCCCGTCAGTCCATAGGGGGCAGTCCGGTCTCCGGCAACACCTGCAGGGAGTTAAGGGTGAAGGCCAGCAGATGGTAGTGGCCCACCAGCATGGGGAGTTCGATCAATTGGCGCTCCGTCAGGTGCTGGGTCAGTCCTGCCCACGTCGACCGGCCGATCCGGGCGCCGGAGTGCAACTCGTCCGTGGCCCGCAGTAGCAACGACTGCCGTTCCGTCCAACCCGGCGCGTCGGGACCTACAGCCACCCGAGCCATGTCTACCGATGACAGCCCTGCCTTCGCTGCGATTCTGACGTGCTGGCCCCACTCGTAGGGCGACTCGCAATTGCGCGCCACTCGGAGAATCACCAACTCGCGTTCAGCGAATGGTAGTTCACCCGCGAGCAGCAACTGGCTGCTGAAGGGAAGCCAGGCGGCGAACAACTCCGGATGACGGGCAAGCGTCGTAAACACATGTGCCTCACCGAGTGAAGAAACGCCGAGACCCAGTGATCCAATGTCGGCGGACAGCATCTCCCGCACGGATTCGGCCCATTCGTCTGCGGGCTGCGGGGGAATGCGGGGCGCGGCGGGAGACAGTGGCGACTCTGACACGAGGGCCACGCTATGCCAAAGTCGGTCCGGCGGAAACGTCAACGACAAGCCACGTCTCTGCAGGACTTCAAGCCACACGCCACCGCCGGCGGGCGACGCCGGTGCGGGATGATCGTGAGCGGACACCACGGCGCGCGAGAGTCGAGATTGCGGGACCAAAGACTTTCACCCCGTACTGCGTGAAGAACAGCCCGGCCGTCGAGGGAAAGTAGGACATCCCGTGCACGGCACGGTGCCGGTACACGGAGTGAGTCGGGCTTTACGGCTCCGACCTGGGGATGGTGGTCCGGCTCTCGCGGAGACCGACGGCCGCGAGCGGGTGAGCGAGACGAACGTAGGCGACGAGAACTGGCCGGACGCTCGTGACCGTCTGATGCGCTGAGGCCTGTCGGGCTCCGACTGCTACAGAACTCCGAGCTTCGCCCCCTCTCATGACGGCGAATCGATGGCCGCGAACCAACCCGGTGATCGGAAGTGGCGACTGTGGAGTGTGCGGCTGTGTCTCGTGTTCTGGCGCGACACGAGCCGCGTCGGCGATCGCCGAAGTCCCGTCCACCGCGCCCCGGGCCTCGTGTTCGTCCGGCCCCTCCGGCGCAGCCGAGGCCACAGCCGGCCTCGGTCCGTGACGTGCAGCGGCGATGCGTGGTGGCGGGCGACGTGTCGGACGTCGGCGGCAGCTGCCGCCAGCCACAGTCGCTCGTCGGCGCTTACACCACTGCCGTGAGTTCTCGGTGGAGTCTTGCGGTCCCGCCGCAGTCTCTCGTGCAGGTTGTTCTTCGCGAATTTATCGATCATGCTGCGTGAGCCCGCCGTGGGCTGCTCACGGTCTCAAGATCCCGTTCGCGGCCCGCAACGATCGGCGGAGCCGAGGTCTTGCTATGGCCGCCGCTTTGACCTGCAAAAAGAAGAGAAACTTGCCACGTGAGACAACTTCTTATTCGCGTGCGGGCGTCACTCCCTTACTCCTTTTGAGTCCGTGGGGTGCGGAACCGGCCATCATGCACCAACGGACCTTGACATTCCTCTTCCGTTTAGCACATTCTGCCAGCCTGGTGCTTGTGATATTCGGAGCGGGGTGGGTTCCTGGCAAAGCCGCTCTTTCGGTCACAGTGTGAGCGGCGTTTCCAGAGCAGGAAGGGGGCGGTTAGTGTTTTTCCAGCGCTGCGGGAATCAGCCTGCCGCGCTCCCTTCCTTTTCCAGGAGGAATCATGGGCGAGTCACGCAACGAGCAGACCATCCTCGACGCAATCGAAGACCTCGACAGCCTTGAAGTTCTGGAGGCCGAGGACCTGGACGAGAGCGTCGCCTTCCACGCGTTCCGCTTCAAGAACTGATCCGAAGGACTGACGCAGGCGTGCCGTCGGCGGCGAAAGCACCGACGGCAGGCTTCTCATGAAAGGTCTCGCTCCTCCCGGTGAGAATTTATCTTGGACTGCTCGGAAATCGGCGTTTCGCTGGGCTCTGTCTGGGGCAGGCCGTTTCTCTGCTCGGTGACGCATTCTTCCCGATCATCGTCGTCGTGGCTGCGGCGCAGTCGGGAACGACAGCGGAGACCATCGGTGCGGTATTCGCCGCCCGCTTTATCGCGCTCGGCGGTGTCGTGCTCTTCAGCGGCGCGTTCCTCGACCGCGTCAACCCCGTCGTCGCGGCGGTCACCGCGGATGCCGCCCGCTTTGTCGCGCTCATCGCGCTGGCCCTCTTCTGGGACGGCCGGCTCGACGCCGTCATCCTCGCCGTCGCCGTCCTCATCGGTGTGTGCGAAGCGGTGAGCGAACCCGCCCTGCTGCTGATCACCCCGCGTGTCCTGCACGAGGACAGGCACGCGACGACGGATCCGGACGGCAGGACCGACGGCCCTGCCGACGAGGAAGCCGGAGTCACCGCCGCGTACGGCCTCCTCGAAGGCATGCGCAACACTTCCGGCATCGTCGGTCCCACGCTGGCCGCCACACTCGTCGCCGTACTCAGCTCCTCGGCAGGAGCGGTCGTCGCCGCCGCGGCCTTCGGCCTGTCCGCGGTCGCGACCCGGTGGGCGGGCGCCCGCTACGCGGCGCGCACCGCGGCAGTCACCGCTACGCAAGCCGAAGAGGCCGAAGTGGTCACCGACGCCCCCGAAGGGCCGCTGCTGCGCTCCGCCCTCGGTGGGCTCGCCGTGCTGTGGCGAGTGCGGTGGCTGCGACACGTTCAACTCCTCGCCGTCGTCCACGTCCTGTTTGCCGTCGGACCGTGGATGGTCGCCCTGCCGGTGTCCTTGCTCGAAGCGGGCCACAGCGCCACCGTCTACGGTTTCGTCCTTGGCGCCTTCGCAGTGGGCACCGTCGGCGGCGCGCTGGTCGGCGGGCGCATCACCGGTAGGCGACGGGGACTGTACGCACTGGTGCTGCTCGGCCTGTTCGGCGTGACCGTGCTGTCGCCCGTGGCGACCGGATCGGTGCTGCTGCTGACGGCCGCGTTCGTCGCGGGTGGCATCGGCCAGCAGGCGTTCGACGTCGTCAAGATGGCCGGGCTGCGCCGTGAGGTGCCCGAGCAACTTCACGGCCGGGCGTTCTCCGCCGACTTCTTCTTCTCCTTCGCCTCACTGCCCCTCGGTCAACTGTTCGGCGCGGTGCTGCTTCGCTTCGCCGACGCCCGGACGATCATGCTGTGGGCGGGCGTCCTCGTCCTGGCGACCACCGCCGCCACGGCGCTCAGCCCGGACGCGCGCCGCTTCTCCTCGGCGGCCGGGCCGGTCCCTGAGACGCCACCGGAGTCACCGCTCACACCGGCGCCGGACACGTCGCTTCTCGAGAGGGCGCGGGATGCCGGGACACGTTGACCTGTTCGAGGAGCACGGCGAGGTCGCGGCACTGTGGCCGCAGAGCCCCTACCACCGTCGCACCGTCGTCTGCTTCGACCGCCACCTGGACCTCAAGCCCCTCGCCCCCGGCGGGGAGGAGGCCCTGCGAGCCGCGGCGCACGAGGGTACGTCACCGGCCGAACTGCTGCGCCGGCTACCGGTGCGCGGTGTACCCGGCGCCTTCGGGCTCGATGACTTCTGGTCCGCCGCCGCCCTCGCGGCCGGTCTCACCGACCTGGTGTGGGTGCCAAGTTGGACCTCGTACGAGGGCTGGGAGAGCAGGGCGGTGAACTGCGTCTCCCTCATTGCCACCGGCGGCGCGCCGGCCGATCCACAGGCCGGCCACTGCTGCCTGGCGGTGACGCTGTGCGGCGTACGGCTGTCGGTCGTACCGCCCGATCTCCTCACCCGCCACCTGGACCGGCACGTGACCGGCGATGTCGTCACCGACATCGACCTGGACTGGCTGGTGGACGAGCACGGTGCGCCCGACCACTCCGTGGACGATCTGGCCGACCTGGTCGCCGCCTGCGGGTGCGAGCTGTCCGCGATGACCTGGTCGACCCGGTCCGGGTTCCTGCCCGCCGAGTTCCGCAGGGTGGGACCGGACGTCGCGGGGCGGCTGGGGCTGAGGGCTCGCGAGTCCTCCTTTTTGCCCTCAGCCCCATGGCCGGACGATCTGATGCTGCGCGTCCACCAAGGCGCCGGGCCCTGGGCCCTCGACGAACCCGCAGCGGGGAGCGACGAGTCCGGCGCGGCGAGTCCGGCGGCGGGCGTGGCAGTGGCCCTGCGCGGCTTGGCGAACGCCTCCGCAAGCCCCGCGCAGGCCCAGGCGTGCTACGAGCGGGCGGCCGCCCAGGGATACCGGTCCAGCTGGCTCGCGTACAAGATCGGCGCGGCGCACTACGCGCATGGCGACCACCGCGTGGCCCGGGACCGGCTGCGCGAGGCCATCGCGCTGGACCCACGCGACACGCTCGCGATGCACGCGCGCATCCTGTCGGCCCGAGCCACCCTGCGCCTGGACGGACCGGGCGCTGCGCTGGCGGAATTCCGGTCCGTCGCCGAGGAGTTGCCGCTGCGCGCCGGGGTCTGGCGAACCGTGCAGGTGCTTGCCGACGCGCAGGGCGACCTGGACAGCGCGCAGACGGCACGGGACCGACTGGACCTCATCGAACGGCTGACACGGGCAAGGACCACCGAGCGGAGTACAGGGTGGGGTGAGCGATGAGCGACGTACTGCTGGTGATGCCGCCCGTGAGCGAGGCCGTGCAGTTCCCCTACCTTGCGTTGCCGCAGCTCACCGCAGCCTGGAGCGCCCAGGGCCACCGGGTCCGCGGGTTCGACCTGAACCTGGAGTACCGTGCCCGTGTCCTGGTCCGCCGCACCGACCCGCCCGAGGTGGACGGCCTGGACCCCGGGGCCGGGGCGCCGAGCGCCGGTGAGGTGTTCCGGACCGTCAGCGAACGCTACCGGGCTCGGCACGGCACCCGGCTTCTGGAGACCGCTCGCGACCGCTCCACCGGCTTCGCCCAGGAAACAGCCATCCAGGCCATGGTCCGCTACGTCACCCGACAGGCGTCCCAGGACGGCTGGATCGTTCGGGGCCCGCTGCTGCTGTCCGAACTCGACAAGCTCGTCGACGCCAGCCGCGACAGCTGGTCTGCGCGCTGGTGCGCCGACCGCATCGAGGAGCTGCTGGCGGAGGACCCGCCGCGCATTCTGGCCTTCTCCGTACCGTTCTTCAGCCAGGTCGTCCCCGTCCTCACCCTGTGCGCGCTGCTCAAAGAACGGCGGCCATCCCTGCGGATCGTGCTGGGCGGGCCCACCGTGCAGATGTGGGCGGCCTTGCTGCGCCGGCACGTCACCACATCGCGCGCGGTCGACCACTGGTGCACGGGCCACGGCGAGGACTTTCTCGCTCGCGTCCTGGACGGCGACGGCACTGCGCGGGAATCCACGGGGCTCGCGGACGGCTTCGTCCTGAGCGAGCAGCAGATGCCGGACTTCGGGCCGTTCGACTTCGCCCTCTACACCAACATGGCCCACCAGTTCCCTTACCGGCTCACGGTCGGCTGCTATTGGGGAAAATGCACGTTCTGTTCGTACGGCAACCGCTACCGCGACGCGCGTGCGTTCCAGCAGATCGCCCCCGAGGTGGCCGCTGAACACCTGGTGGCGCTGGCCGGCCGGCTGAAGATGACCGATGTGGCGGTCACCGACGAGAACACGGGCCTGCGCCACCTGCTGCGTGTGATGGAGGCGGTCCGCCGGCGCGGCGCGTCCCTGACCTTCCGGGTACGGGCGCGCCTGGAGCAGGAACTGGCCGACCCCGGCTTCTGCGAACGGCTGCGTGCGGCAGGCTGCGTGCAGTTGTCCACCGGGTTCGAGACCGCCGACCAGGACATTCTCGACTCCCTGCACAAGGGCCAGGACGCTGCGCACGCGGAGCGTGCCGTACGCAACCTCACGCGGGCCGGAATCGTCACAAACTTGTCGTTCATGGACGGCTTCGACCACGATGGCGCCCTTCAGGGCTTCCGCGACACGGTCGAGGTGATCCAGCGCAACCCGGCGGACATGGGCCTGGACACCATGCAGTTGGTCGTCGCCGAACCGGGCAGCTACCTGTGGGCCGACCGGCGGCGCCAGGATGACGACGCCTACCTGGTCACCAACGACGGCCTGGCCTTCGCCGCCGGCCGGGTAGGTGGCGCGCTGCTGGAGGACACCGCTACGGAGGAGGCCCGGCAGCGGCTGCTGCGCATGACCGTCGAGGCGGTGCCCGACGCCGAACGGGCGGTCCGTCCCGACCTGCCGCTGCGCGCCCCGGACCGCCCCGGAACGGCGTCTGCGGCCGCCGGGTCGGTGTCGCGGGCCCGGCCGCGGTTCGGGGTGGCGCTCGACTCCGTCCGTACGCGCTGGTTCCTGGCCGACGTCGCCTGGCCCCGGCTGGCGGCGGTACCCGCCGGTGTGGAGCGCACCCCCGACGGCGCTCTCGTCGCCGAGGAAGCGCGGGCGCGCCGGTGGCTGGCGCAGATGGTTCACAAGAGGCTGCTCGTGCTGGACACACCGGAAGCGGGGAGTGCCTGATGGAAAAACTCGGGCTCGGACTGGGCATGGACCTCGTGTGGGGCGAACGCATCGGGTTCGAGAAGTCGGGGGAGGGCCGCCCGACCGCTCAGGTCGCGGCGTTCCTGCGGCGCAACGCGCAGGCGTACGACTACATGTTCGTCGCCTTCCAGCCCATCGACTACGGCCCGCTCACACCCGAGCGGTACTTCCCGGCGTACGACGCCCTCTTCGCCCTGTTCGGTGACGGCCGTCCGCGCGCCTTCCATCACACCCTGCTCAACACCGGCAGCCCGGAGCGGTACGAGCGTGCGGCCGTCGCCGACTTCACCAACGTGCTGATCGAACGCTACGGGTTCCGCTGGATCATCGAGGATTTGGGGATCTGGTCGCTGGGAGGCCGCAGCCTGCCGTACCCGATGCCGCCCGTACTGACCGCGGAGGGGCTGAGGCGCTGCGTGGCCGGGGTCGCGGAGTGGCGAGAGCGGTTGCAGGCGCCGCTGTCCGTGGAGTTTCCCGGCTTCACCGAGGGCGGCAGCTTTCTGGTCGGCACGATGGACGCCTTCGCGTTCTTCGACACCGTCGTTCGGGAGACGGGCGCGCACGCGACGATCGACATCGGACACATCCTTGCCTACCAGTGGCTGATGGGGCGTACCGGAGAGCGCATGTTCGAGGGGCTGGAGGCGCTGCCACTGGACCGCTGCCACGAGGTGCACCTGTCGGGCTGCCAAATCGTCGACGGCCGCTTCCGTGACCTGCACCACGGCGTGCTGCTGGATGAGCAGCTCACCTTGCTGGAACACCTGCTGCCGATGATGCCGCGACTGAGCGGAGTCACCTACGAGGACCCCAAGTTCACCACTGACGGCGTGCTCGTGCCCAAATCGCGCCCGAACGCGGAGCGCCTCTTCTCCCTGGTGCGCGACTGGAAGGAGACCGTCCATGCCGCATGAGGCCACCGCAGTCGACCAAGCGGACGATGTGAACGGGGCGGACCGAGAGGCCGATGGGGCCGAGGCCGGGCTGCACGGGCGCATCCTGCGTGTGCTGGACCGGCTGCTGTACGACCAGGGGTTCCGCTCCGCGTTCATCGCGGACGGTCCCGGCGGCCTGAGGCCGCGACTCGATGCGGACCTGATCGAGGTCTTCGACCGGGTGGACCCGACGGAACTGCGCTTGGTCGGTCGCAACATCCGCTCGGCGGTGGTCAGCGGCGGAACGGGCACGGGGCAGGGGCTCCGGGACGCTTTCCCGCGCACGCTGGAGGCGGTCCAGGAACGGCACGGGCTCAGCGTCAACGCGGTAGCCGAACTCTTCCTGGCCTCCCCCCAGTTCCAGCACTTCCGGGACGTGCCCTACTCACCACGGGGGCGTGGGCTGCCGCTGCCCGAGTGCTTCCACCGGTTCATGGCGACCGAGGCGCCCTTCGACCCTGAGCACGCCCTGGAGTCGCTCGTCCACTACGAGGCCGCTTGCGCGATCGCCCGCGCGATCGCCACCGGGGCCGAGGCCACCTTCGACGTCACGCTGCATGGCGCGGCCTTCCACGGCGGCACGTTCTGCGCCTTCCGCGACTACGCCGAGGCGCCGGCCGCCTGGCAGCTGCACCCCACGATGTTCCTGGCGGGCGCGGGGCGCTGCGTCATCGGCCCGGCCAGTCGCCCCCTCTTCGACGCGCTGACCTCCGTCCTGGCCGGTCACGAGGCGGGGATGTCACCGGACGTACGGGCGAAGATCCAACAGCGACTGCGGGCCTGGGGGCTGCGATGAGCACACAATCACTGCTGGAGACGGACCGATTCGACCTGGACCTGTTCTACCGCGAGCACTGGCGCCGCCGGCCGGTCCTCTGGCGTGGCTGCGGCCCGCGCTTCCTCGCCCCAGGGCTCGACTGGCCCGATATCGAGGTCCTGGAGGGCCGACTGGCGCGGACCCCGCAGGCGGAGGAGTCCGGAGCGCAGGTACGGCGGCGGCCCGACGGCGCGGTGCTCTTCGTCAACCAGGCGCAGCACACCCTGCCGGAACTGGCCGATGCGTGCGCGAAGCTGGCCGACCTGTTCGGCTGGGACGAGTGCACGGCGGATCTGTCAGTGACCCGGGGCAGCGGGGCGGGGATCGGCTGCCACTTCGACCACAGCGACAACTTCGTCGTACAGCAGCAGGGTTCGAAGACCTGGCTGGTGGGCCTGCCCGAACACACCGCGTCGGAGCGGCAGCGCGCACGCATGCTGGAAACCAAGGGCTTCGTGCCCTCCGGCCGCCTGCCCGAGGAACCGTACAGCGCGGTGCTGCACCCCGGCGACGTGCTCTACCTGCCGCTGTTCGCACCGCACGAGGGCGTGGAGGGGGAGGGCAGCGACGGCTCTGTCAGCGTCTCCTTTTCCTGCAATGCCCAGAGCGCACTCTCCCGGTATCTCAAGCCGCTGCTGAGCGCGCTGTCGCGGGAACCGGCCTGGTGGCAGCCGCTGCCGCTCGGCGTGCCCGATGTCGATCGACTGGAGGACGCGCTGCGGCGCGTCCTGCGGACGGTCACGGACGCGTCCTCCCCATGACCGACGTTCTGGCCACGGCGTTGGACGCGGCGCGCGTGCGGCTGGGCCCCCGGGCGCAGATCACTTCGGACGAGCGGGACGGGCTGTGGCGGGTCCGCGTCAGCCTCGGTGCCCCGCACCACGGCGTCGCGCCCCAGTGGGGTGCGGCGGCCTACGACCCCGCCTTCGTGGCCGGACAGGTACGGCACGGGATACGACAACTCCTGAGCGACCAGGCCCTGTTACGGTGCCGAATGCCTCTGGCGGAGTCGGTGGCCGGCCCGGCGCTGCTGTCGCCCACGGCGGCCGGGGTATTGGTGCACGAATGCTTCGGGCACACCAGCGAGGCCGACAACTACCTCGCCGATCACGGCACCCTCGGCCGTGCCCTCGGCGACCACTGGACGCGGGCTGCGCTGACCGTACGGGACCGGCCCGGGGCCCACCCGTACGCGGGCAGCTACGCGCGCGACGACGAGGGCACCGCCGCGCGGACCGTCACACTGCTGCGCGAGGGCCGTTGGACGGGGCTGCTCACCGACCGGAGCACCCGAGCACTCAGCGGCGGCCGCAGCAGCGGGCACGGACGGGGCCGCCGGGGCGCTGTCGTACCGCGCTGCAGTGTGCTGGAGGTCTCAGCGGGCCGGGACACGGCAGAGGGACTGCGCCACCGGTTGGGCGACGGCTGGCTGCTGGGCACGGCGATCGGGGGCTTCTCGGTGCGCGGACACCTGATCCTGGAACTGCTGTGGGCGCGCCGGGTACGGGCGGGTCGCGTGACCCGCGAGATCGTCGGACCGGTGGCGATCTGCGCCCGCAAGGCCGCACTGGCGGGCCAGATCACGGCCGTCGGCGGCGACGTGACGGTGCACAGCTCGCCCTACACCTGCGTCAAGGACGGCCACGAGGTCGGCTCGACCCTCATCAGCCCGTCCCTGCTGTTGGAACGCTGCGTCCTCCGTCCGCTCGCGGATCTCGAGCGGCTGCGAACACGCTCCACCGTCCCGTCCGGGGGACCGCCGCACAGGGCTGCGGTCGCAACCGCGACGCTGCTGAGGGATTTTCGTGCGGGGTGACGGTGGGCGCGGGTCGATCGTCTGTGCGGCGCAGTGGGGGTGATGCGGGAGTGGGCCATGATCCTTGATCCGGCCCCGTCGATCGCGTGACCCCGTACGTCACTGCCGCGGCCGTCCGTCGTCATGGGGCCGGCGTCGCAGTGGGATGTGCTCGGGGCGTCGGAGAGACGGGCGCCGGGGGATGACTGGGGTGCAGGGAGGGAGACAGCGGCGTCAGCGACTCGCACAGCGCGGACGAGAATGCCGGCTCCCTGCGCTGCGCGGCGGCAGCGACTCCGACGAGTACAACGTGGTCTACCGCGACAACTGCAACTTCCCGTGGACAACGACCGCGACACCGTCTGCCTGTACAAGCCCTCCGGCAGCCGGGCCGACGTCCACTCCTCCACCAAGAGCGGATCCGACCCCGCATGGCGACGGCTACGTCCCCTGTCGCAATGGAAGACACGGCACTTCACGACTGGTGGGGAGCGGCGGAGCCCGACGCATAGGGGCCGAGAGCCGCACGCCTGTCCGCGTTGCCGGACGAGTCCGGGCGGGCGGCCGGGCGCTGCGAAAATGTCCGTCATGACGATCAAGGAAGTGACAGGTCATGTCGTAGCGGAGCAGCGGATCGAGCAGGCCCTGGAGGACATGTGGGGGCGGGCTCACAGTTGGTGGCACGACATGCGCTACGGCGACATGCAGCTGCGGTTCGGGCTCAGGGAGCTGGGCGAGGAGCTGACGGACCACGTCGCCGCGCGGACCGTGCCGGACCCCGCGCTGTGTACCCCCGATTCCCGTACCGCCCTGGTCACGGCGGCGGAATGTGCCCTGGGGGTGCTGAGCCTTGCGTGCTTCCCGGACGGCGACTTCGAGATACCCCTGCCCCTCGTGCCGAAGACGCTCAGCAGCGCGGAGCTCGACTACGACGAGAGTGGGGAGCCGACCCAGCCGACGACCACGGCGCGGACGTGGACCGACGCGTTCACCTGGACCGTGATCAGCGGCCTGATATGGGAGCGCAACCGTGTGATCGGCCCTCTGCTGCGCGAGGACTACGCACCCGCCATCCGTGACGGCGTGCCGTACTCGAAGCGCGAGTCGGTGTCCGAACCGGCCGACCTCGCCGAGATGGACGCGCTGTGCGGCTACCTGAGCGTCGTGCAGGGGCGCTACCCCGGCGCGGTACCTGGCCCGGTGCCGCTGAGCAAGCCGGATGCCGGCGAGCGGGCGCGGGCGGCCACGAAGCTGGATACGGCTGGGGCGCTGTCGCCGGACCAGCGGCTGTTGCGTGTCCTGCTCGACGACGACCAGGCCACGTTCGAGCGGGCCCTCCAGGAGCGCTTGGTGATGCATCGCGAGGACACTGGGCCAAACCCGGCCGCCCGAAGTCTGTTGCCGGCGGGGGCCATCACACTGGCCGCCCTCGCCCATCTCGCGCACGGCTGGCAACTGGGTCTTCGGTCCCCCTACCTGCCCGAAACTCTGGTGAGCGCCCCGCAGCAGTAGACGGCCCTGTGCTCCTGCAGCTACGGCCCGGTCAGGCCGGGGCCGTGTGGCTGACGGGCCCGGCCGCGGGAGGCGGCGGCGAGCGGGGTGCCAAGGTCCACCGCTGGTCTTCCCAGCCATGCTCGGCGGGGCCCAGCGCCAGTTCCTCCTCCACAGCTCGTCGAACGGGCCGTCGGACAGCTTGGGGGGAGCTTCGGCGGCCCCGTGGAGCCGAGCGTATCCACCCCGACCTCCCGCCAGGCGCGTCGCCAGCGCTCCACCGACTTCACTGACGCGGAGATCCTTCGCGATCAGCGCGGTCTTCTCGCCGTGAGCGAACCGCTTGCCCGCCTCGTGCCGGAACTGCTCGCGCAACCGCCGCCGCTCTGCAGTCAATCCACCACCTGCGCGTACCGCATACCACCGGCCTACCGCAGGGTTCAGCACACGTCACCCTCGACAACACTCCGAAGAAGCTCAGGAGGTACGGGTACTCATGTGGGCGGCTGTCAGCAGCCTGCACGGTACGGACATGCGACCGATTTTCCTCCTGAAGTCCTTGCCGGCGGTCGCGCTCGACGGCGTCGTCGTCCTGGACGGCTTCGGCGCGCAGAACGCCACCACCGAGCAGAGCTCCTCGGTGAGCTCCTCGGTCAGCACCGTCGCGGCGAGCGACGACGACGCGGAGGCGCGGTTCCTCGAGACGGTGGACTTCATCTCGCAGAGCTGTGCCCCGGACCTCTTCGGTGGCGTCGATGACATGGCGTCGGCCTCCGTGGTCTACCCCATGGCACCGGGGCCGCCCCCTGACGCCGCCCTGCCTGTCCTGGTCGATGCGGTGCCGCTGACCTCGACACAGGAGTGCGCCGCCCAGAGGCACCAACTGCACGTCAGCAGGGCGTTCTCGGGGACACACGATCACGTACGAGGAGATGCGGAACAAGCTGACGAGCCTGAATCCGGCACGCCCTCGAAGGCTGATCAGATCACCGGCGGCCCCGCCTCGATCCGGCGCATTACCGGGAGCAAACGATCCAGATCAGGACCGGTCTGGACCTGCCGCTCGTCCCACCAGGTGGCGCCGGCGTCGCGCAGTGGACCGATCACGTCCCTGGCCTTCACGGCATCCGAGGGCGTGGCACCGCCGAGCACGAGCTCGAAAGGCCGCTCGGCCCCACCCACACGGTGCTCGCGCAGATAGCCGGCAAGATCCCGCACCTCTGCCACATCGGGCACGTGCCCGTGCCGGGCAGTCTCGAAGAGAGGAACCGCCCCGTCCCATCGCGCTGCCCGCCGCATCGGCGGCCGACGCGGCCAGAACCCGCCGATCCACACCGGCGGACCAGGCTGCTGCACCGTTGCAGGCAGCAGCGTCACGTCCCGGACCTCGTAGTGCCGGCCATGGTGGTCCACCGGCTCGCCGGACCACCAGCGCCTCAACAGCTCCAGCCCCTCGTCCAGCCGCTCGGCGAGGAGCTGCGGCTCAGCGGTGTCGCCGAAGCTGCGGTACTCGTCCTCGACCGGTCCGCCCAGGCCAGCTGCGAAGATCACCCGGCCGCCGCTGAGATTGTCCAGGGTGGCCACCTGGCGGGCAAGCTGCTGCGGACGATAACGGGGAACCGGCGTCAGTAAGGTGCCCAGCCGGATCCGCGAGGTCGCCAACGCGGCCGCGGTCAGCAGCATCCAGGGGTCTCCGAAGGGGCGCCCCCGGTGTTGGCGGTGCAGGACGTGGTCCCAGACGAAGAGTCCGTCCCAGCCGGCCTGTTCGGCGGCGGCCGCCACAGTCGCGACGCTACGAGGGTCGGCGAAGTCACCGAAGTTGGGGATATTGATGGAGAAGCGCATCCCAGCAGGATGCGCAAATGCCCGCGAAGGAGCAATCGGATTCGGATCCAGGCAGCTTCACGACAGGACTCGAAGACGCAGCGCTCACGCAATCCACTGGGATCCCGACCCAAGGCCGGACCGACAGCAGAGCCGCCCCCTCGGGCACCGCATCCAAGCGAGCCCTGCTGCTGCCACGGCCACCGCCTGGGGAATTACGTGACTGTCGGCACACCTTGCCCGCGGGGGACGCCACCCAGCACGCTGAGAGCGTGGACGTGGCCTTCGCAGAACGCCTCCTGCCGGCAGGAGGCGAAGATGCGGTGCACCGCCTTGTGGGACCGGACAGGAGCTGTGGGCAAAGGTGAGCACATGACCGCCGTCACGGCCGTGGCGCTCGGTGTGTCGGACGTGGGAACGCGGCCGGTGACTGTCGCGCCCGGCGGGGGACCGACTGCCTGGTCACGGATGTCGCCCTCGGCACGGTCCCGCACGTCGCGTGCACCGACTGCTTCTACCGCTCCGAGAAGCCCGAGCCTTCAGGACGACCGAGGTAGACGGGCCGGCCTGAAGGAGGTCCTGGCCCGCCGCCCCGAACTGAACAAGGCCGCGGGACACGTCCGCGACTTCGGCGAGATACTCACCGAGCGTCTCGGCTCGAGACTCCCCACTTGGATCGACGCCGTCGATGCCGGCCAGCAACCGGGCCTCACCGGCTTCGCACTGCACTTGCACCGAGACCTCGACGCCGTGGCGGCCGGGCTCACTCTCCACTGGAGCTGCGGCAGCATCGAGGGCGCTGTCAACCGCATCAAGAAGATCAAGCGGCAACTCCTCGGCCGAGCCGAATGCGATCTGCTCAGCAAGATCATCCTCCTCCGGCAACACTCCGCGACTCCTCAGGATCTTCTGTCGAGGGAGCCGTAGTGCGCTGGTCGGGGCGGTTCCTCGGCAGACCGAAGCCTGCCATCTCCTTCTCCTCGTAGGACAGGAAGCCCAGGCTCCGGTAGAACGCGTGGTTGCGGCTGCCCTCTGGTGACGACTCGTGGTCCGTGGACAGGAGGAAGAACCGGCAGTGGGAGTAACGCTGCATCAAGTGCTCGACCAGCGCCCGTCCAATCCCCTGCCTGTGGTTCGCCGGATTGACCACGACGTCCTGGACGTAACAGATGTGCTCGTCGTCGGAGATGGTCCGGGCCAGTCCCAGGAGGGTTCCGGATCCGTCTCGTGCCGTGACGACGAGGTGAGAGTTCACGAGACCGCGACAGAGCTTGTCGACGTCGCTGGTGTAGCCCTCCCAGCCGACCGAGTCGTAGAGCTTCACCACCTCGACAGGATCGAAATCGCCCTCTTCCGCTATGAACATGTCGATCCCCTATGCGCTGGTGCCACTTCTCACCGTCAACTCGACATCACGCACGTCGGGCCCGTCAAGATCGATCACTGTCGGACCCGGCCGCCTTTCGTTCGAACGCTGGGATGACGCTCCGCGACGACTCCCCAAGATCTGTGCCAGAACCGACTTCTGATGTCGCTCGGGCGCTGCGGGGCCATCTGCCTCCGCGGTTCCAGGCTTCTCCGAACCAGATCATGGCTCTGGCTTGCAGGAGTCGCCTCGGGGCCGCTGCTTCGTGTTCGGCTCTTGCTGCCGTGTGTGGGGCTGTTGACCCTCACGTGGCGTCAGGCCGCATAGTCGGTGCCGTGGAGGATCACTGGACCGTGGGGCGTGTGGCCGAGCTGGCCGGCGTGAGCGTCCGCACGCTGCATCACTATGACGAGGTCGGGCTCGTTCGGCCGTCGGCGCGGACCGCGGCCGGGTACCGGGCCTATTCGGCGGGCGACGTGGAGCGGCTGCGGGAAGTGCTGGCCTATCGGCGGTTGGGCTTCGGTCTGCGGGAGGTTGCGGAACTGGTCGGTGACCCGTCCACCGACGCGGTTGTGCATCTGCGGCGACTGCGCGGCCTGCTGGTGGAGCGGCGTGATCGCGCTGACGCCATGGTGGCGGCCATCGACAGGGAACTTGAGGCACGGGCTAGGGGACTGATGGTGACACCGGAGGAGCAACTGGAGGTGCTCGGTGCACGTCTGTACGACGCGATCGGCGGCGCTTATCCCGCGACACGGCGTACCGAGCCGCGGATCGCCGCGCAGATCGGGGACGCGCTCGGGGACGCGCGGACGGTGCTGAACGTCGGGGCCGGCACCGGCTCCTACGAGCCTGCTGATCGCGACGTGACCGCGGTGGAGCCATCTGCGGTCATGCGTGGGCAGCGGCCTGTCGGCTCGGCGCCGTGTGTGGCCGCCGCTGCGGAGAGCCTGCCGTTCGAGGACCAGTCCTTCGACGTCGCGATGGCCGTCTCCACCGTTCACCATTGGGGGGACCCGATAGCGGGGCTGCGCGAGATGCGGCGCGTGGCCCGCCGCGTGGTGGTGCTGACATTCGACACCGACGAGCCCGGATGGCAGGACCGGTTCTGGCTCACCCGCGACTACCTGCCCGAGTTCGCCGCCGTCCTCTCGGGCTTTCCCTCGCTTGCTGGGATGGCCGACGCGGTCGGCGCCCGTGCCGAGCCGGTGCCTGTCCCGTGGGACTGTGCTGACGGCCTGTTCGAGGCGTACTGGCGCCGGCCGGGGGAGTATCTGCGGGATCACGTGCGCCGTGCGATGTCGGTGTGGACGAGGGTCGGACCGGCCGCCGAGCAGCGGGCGGTGCGAAACCTCAGCGACGACCTCGACTTCGGCCGGTGGGCCGAGCGCAACAGCGACCTCGCCCACCTCGACGCGGCAGATCTCGGCCTCCGCCTGCTCATCACTTGACCCGCGTCGCAGGATCAGCCTCATGGCGGCCCTGGACGGCCCGCTGGTTGCCAGGCGGCCCCTCCCGTGCGGCGCCCCATCAGCCCCCTGGTCCTGTCCGCTTGGGCCTTGGTGTGGGCGAGGCGGTAGGACTCGGTGCCGGCCTGCGGACCCGACAAGGTCCACTTCACCCACGTGACCACCCTGGGCCCCACTGGTCCGACTGAAGGGCCGGTCGCGGTGCACGGTTCGACGCGGGCGTGCCGTGGGCGGCTCTTGCGGCCGGTTCCGGATCTGGTGCTGGGGGGAGGTGACGCAGTCGTCCGGCTCAGCGGGTCCCGGCCAAGGTGGCCGGGGTCGAGGCCGGGGTGTCGCGCAGGCCGAGGCGCAGGTGCTCGACGTGGTGGAGGGCCTGCTCCAGGAGTTCGGCGACGTGGTTGTCGTAGAGCGCGTAGATGATCGAGCGGCCCCGGCGCTCGCCGGTGACCAGGTCGAGGTTGCGCAGCAGGCGCAACTGGTGGGAGCAGGCGGACTGTTCCATGCCGACGGCATCGGCGAGTTCGGTCGCCGCGCACGGGCCCTCCTGGAGGCGGGCCAGGATCCGCAGCCGGGAGGGTGTGGCGAGGGCCTGGAGGGTGGCGGCCACGTCGGCGGCACCTACGGTCTCGAGTCGCTCGCGCGCGGTGGCGGTGGTTTTGGCGTCAGCTCCATGGCCCATGGTCCTCATCCTACGGAGTGCTGCACATGAACGCATGAATGTCTCTTCATGTGGTCCTGTATCGTGAGGGGAACGGAGCCGGCTTTTCCGGCTGACCGCTTTGCCTTCATGCCGTCGTTAAGGACTTCCGCGCCGATGACTTCCACCCTCGCTCCCGCCCCGGCCGACGGGGCCGCGTCTCCGCGCGACGTCTCCGCGCCCCGGCGCCGTACCCGCGTGCTGGCCTTGCCCGAGGCACGCTGGGCGGCTGCGGCCACCGTCTTCTTCTTGCTCGCGCTGCCGCTGCAGCTGGCCGGCGCCCCGGCCTGGGCGTGGGGACCGCTGTATGCGGTGACGTACGTGACAGGCGGCTGGGAGCCGGGGTGGGCGGGCCTGCAGGCGCTGCGGGAGAAGACCCTCGATGTCGACCTGCTGATGGTCGTCGCCGCTCTCGGGGCGGCGTCGATCGGGCAGGTGATGGACGGCGCGCTGCTGATCGTCATCTTCGCCACGTCCGGTGCGCTGGAGGCGCTGGCCACGGCACGGACCGCCGACTCGGTGCGCGGTCTGCTCGACCTGGCGCCGGCCACGGCCACCCGCGTCGACGCCGATGGCGGCGAGGTGTCCCTTGCCGTGGAGGAGTTGGCAGTCGGCGACACCATCCTCGTACGACCCGGCGAGCGCATCGGCGCCGACGGTCGGGTGCTCGACGGGGCGAGCGACGTCGACCAGGCGACCATCACCGGTGAGCCGCTGCCCGTGGCCAAGGAGCAGGGCGACGAGGTCTTCGCGGGTACCCTCAACGGCACCGGCGCCCTGCGCGTCCGGGTCGAGCGTGATGCCTCCGACACGGTGATCGCCCGGATCGTGCGGATGGTGGAGGAGGCATCCGAGACCAAAGCGCCGACCCAGTTGTTCATCGAGAAGGTCGAACAGCGCTATTCGCTGGGCATGGTGGTGGCGACGCTCGCGGTGTTCCTCGTCCCGCTGGCCTTCGGCGCGAACCTCGCCGACGCGTTGCTGCGGGCGATGACCTTCATGATCGTGGCCTCGCCGTGCGCGGTCGTCCTGGCGACGATGCCGCCCCTGCTGTCGGCCATCGCCAATGCCGGGCGGCATGGTGTGCTGGTCAAGTCGGCGGTGGTGATGGAGCGGCTGGGGCAGGTCGACGCGGTGGCGCTCGACAAGACCGGCACGCTGACCGAGGGCACGCCGCGCGTCACCGACGTCCGGCCGCTGACCGGATCCGGGCCGGCCGAGGCCGAGTTGCTGGTCCTCGCGGCCGCCGCGGAGCACCCGAGCGAGCATCCGCTGGCCCGTGCCGTCGTGGACGCGGCACGCGAACGCGGGCTCGCACTGCCGGCGGCGGAGGACTTCGACTCCACGCCCGGCGTCGGTGTGACCGCCACCGTCGACGGGCGCGTGATCGCGGTCGGCGCCCCGGCGCGGCTGCTCGGCGGGACGACGGACGCGGACTCCGCCCGTGCGGCGGTGCTTGCCGGGGAGCTGGAAGACGGCGGACGCACCGCCGTCCTGGTCACGGTCGACGGCAGGCCGGTGGGTGTGCTCGGCATCGCGGACCGGCTGCGTCCCGACGCCACCGGCACCGTCACCTCACTGACGGCCCTCACCGGAACCGCGCCCGTCCTGCTGACCGGCGACAACCCCCGCGCCGCCGCCCGCCTGGCCGCCGAGGTCGGCATCAAGGACGTACGGGCCGGACTGCTGCCCCAGCACAAAGTGGACGCGGTCCGGGAACTGGAAGACGCCGGCCGCAAGGTGATGGTCGTCGGCGACGGAGTCAACGACGCCCCGGCGCTGGCAGCCGCCCACACCGGCATCGCGATGGGCCGGGCGGGCTCCGACCTCGCCCTGGAGACCGCCGACGCCGTCATCGTCCGCGACGAACTCGCCACGGTCCCCGCCGTGATCGCCCTGTCCCGGCGCGCTCGCAGGCTCGTCGTGCAGAACCTGGTCATCGCCGGAGTCTTCATCACCGGCCTGGTGATCTGGGACCTGGCCGGCAACCTTCCGTTGCCGCTGGGCGTCGCGGGGCACGAGGGCTCCACCGTCATCGTCGGCCTCAACGGGCTGAGGCTGCTGCGCGAAGCGGCCTGGAAGCGGGCCGCCGAGTGAGCCGCCGCAAGGCTCCCGCCCAGGCGGCGCCCCGGTGCACGGTGACCGTGTGCCGAGGGTGCTGCTGCGGTACGGCCAAGATCCCCGGCGTCGATCACGCCGCCCAACTCGCCTCCCTGAAGGCCGAACTGGGGGCCGTCGCCCAGGTCCGGGCGGTGAACTGCCTCGACGCGTGCGAACAGGCCAACGTCATCGTCGTGCAGCCGTCTTCGGCCGGGCGTGCCGCGGGCGGGCGGCCGGTCTGGCTCGGGCTGGTCAACGACCCCGATGCGACGGGCGACATCGTGGCGTGGGTGCGTTCCGGCGGGCCGGGCCTCGCCGAACCGCCGGACATCCTGGACCTGTATGAGTTCGGGCCGTCCCGGCGCGTACGGCGGGCCGTCGAGGGCACAGGCCCGTGAGGGTTCCACGGGCCTCGTCGAACTGAACGGCCTGCGCGCGGGACAGTGCAGCGGGACGAGATCGGCGTGAGAACGGAAGGCACCGTGGGGAAGGTCGACGGCAAGAACCGGAGCGGGTCCACCTCGACGTGGGAGAGGTCGACCAGCCAGGTGCCGGAAATCTTCCGGTTGAACTGCGGGCCCACGAAGTGATCAGGGGCGGACAGGCCGATGCGCCTTCGCGGCTTCCTGCTTCTCCTGGAACCGCTTACCGGCCAGGGACCAGACCAAGCCGAGCTGCTCCAGTGGCCGAGGGCTGTCGGCGCCCGGTTTTTCTGCGCTGCTGTTGTGCCTGTGAGCTGGGGTTTCTCAGTTCTTTCTGGGTGGTCCTGTGGTGGCTGGGGGTGCTCGGAGTGTGGGGGTTGGGCGGAGAACAGTGACTGTCTGACCTGCTCGTACCCAGGTCATCACCGCCTATCCCCGCCGGTCTGGCCGACTCGCTGCTGCCCGGCCTTCCGCACCTGGGGAACACGCCGGCCCGGTGAACTGTCTCGCGGCGGTGCCTGATCCGCGCCGGGCAAGGGCCGCCGCCGTCCCCTCGCCTTTGTCCTCGCGCTGGCCGCTTGCGCTGTCCTGACCGTCGCGAGATCTCTGACCGCGATCGCGGAGCGAGCCGCAGACGCGCCGCCATCACGTATGTCCCGACCGAGGAGGGCTGGCTCTATCTGGCCACGGTCATCGACATCGCCTCCGGCGCGTGGTCGGCTGGGCAACTGCCGATCACCTGCGAACCGAGCTGGTGACCGACGCGCTCACAGCCGCCTGCCGGCAGCGTCGCCCCACCCATCCCGTGATCTTCCACTCGGATCGCGGCTGCCAGTACACCAGTCAGCAATTCGCCTCGCTGGCAAGCGAGTTCGGAATTCAGCTGTCGGTCGGTCGCACCGGTCAGTGCTGGGACAACGCGCTCGCCGAGTCGTCCCTCTCGACCATCAAACGCGAACTGCTCGGCACCTCCGCCTGGCCCGGCCGGGCCGCCGCCCGGACCACGATCTTCGACTTCATGGAGGGTTGGAACAACTTGCACCGACTGCACAGCAGCCTCGGCTACCTCAGCCCCGCCGAGTACGAGACCGCACTCGCAGCCTGACCACCACACCAATGGTGTCCGTCAAAGCGGAGGAAGCTCAGGGCAGGTGACGCCTATTCGGCTCGAAGCCGAGCGCCTGCTTCATTGAGGCTGAGCGTCTAGAACGCGCTGCCCACCAACGAGTGCGCTTTTGGTCCGTCACCGACGTCGCGCTCGGCTTTCCCGCCGCAGTTCGCCGGACACTCTGGAGCTGCAAGGCTGGCGTCGCCTGATGCCCGTGTTTCTGCAGCACTGCTGGCCCTCCTCTCCGCCGGATTTTCCGCGGGGGCGGGCCTCGTCCGCAGCGACGTAGACGTGCCGAAACCGGCGCAGCCGAGTGGCATGGGCCGAGGTCGAAGCGGAAGCCCGCCTGCTTCTCCCACAAGAGACTCAGATGGACCGCGAAGCCATCCAGGTAACCCTCCGAGAGCTGTTCGCGTGCCGGACACGAGCCATCGCAACCCACGCAGAGGACGACTCAGGTAAGTCGACCTCATGATCGAGCAGCATGCGAGAACGGACCATGCTCGCGTCTCACTCGACGGTGGACGTTAGACGACAAGCTCAGCGAACGGCGAGCTCCGCCTCTGGGCGAGGGTGGCGGCAGAAGTCACTGCTCCAGGGGGAGATCCACCTACGACCAGATAGGGAGGTCATAGCTGCAGACCCGTTCCGAGCCCTTCACCAGGCACACATCGAGGTACAAGCGCCGGTCTTCGTCGAGATTGCCGGTCTGCCACGGGGTCGTGTAGGGGGACGTGTGTCCCTGCGTCGAAGCCTCGCGGATGATCCATCCCGTGTCTGTGACGGTGCCCTTGACCCCCCACCCGTCGGCCGCGTCGTCCTTCGCCCGTAGTGCGTCTCCGGGGTCGGTCCCGACCGGATTCGCGTTCCAGTTCACGTATCCGGCGTAGTCGCCATCGGCGTAGAGGTAGGCGACCACCGAGTGGTTCGCCTGATACCAGCTCGTGTTGACGGTGAGCCGAGGTGCTGCCGTGGCGGTGCCCGCACCAGCGAATGAGGCACTGACCATCACGGCGGTCGCCGCCAGCACGGAAGCTATCCGCTTACTCCTGTTCACTGTCAAAGTCCTTCCATATCAGAGCAATCAAGGTAGTGCGTGATCTTAACTCACCACCCGCATCCGCAACCGCCGCGGAGGGCCTGGCGCCGGCGCCGCCGAGAAGACCCTCCCCGTGATGACGACGCCGGACAACAAGGCCCGGGCGAGAGGGGTGACCGCGGCCAGAGCCTGGGAGGCGCTCCCAGGTCAACGCGCAACCGTCCGCTGCCGGTCGGTTCCGTGATCACTCACCTGCGCCCTCGCGGGCAAGGTCGCTGAACGTTGATCGCCCGAACGGAAGTGGAGCGCGTCCCCGCCATCCGCTCGCTACAAGTCACTGCAGGAGCACCCCCTTTCGGCTGGCGTGCTGCGGCCCACCTGGCGTTCTTGACCGTGCTGAACGTCAGGCCGATGTCCTCGGCCAGCGCATCAGGAACTACTTGATCGTCCATTCGGCGTCCGGTACGCCCCCGCGGGGCCTGACCGGCTCGACCTCCGGGGCGCGGTCACCAATCGTGAAGGAGCCGCGGTTCTGCTGTTCTACGACTCACGCAGTTCGGCGACGATCTGCTCATAGCGGGTCTGGCTGACCGACCCGATCGTACTGGCATGGCGATCACCACCCCTGCATGCCGGGAGCGGCTGACGCCGACGGTGACACCGGCATGCGAAGTGGTGCCGGTCTGAGCCCTCGGGGTCTAGCCAAACAAGCTTTACCGGAAGGTAGTTGACGAGCAATCACAGAGGGGGTGAACGAGCCGGTCTGGCTGTGACGGTCGGGCACCGGCGCCAGCGCGGCAGACGTCGACCGCTGCTGGCAGTCCTTCCCCTTCGGCGCTTGGAAGCGGCCGACCGGTGGACCTGGCTGGTGTATTGCCTACACCCAGTTCCCGCTCGCCCGACCGCTGGCCACAGACCTCCGCAGGCCCTGGGAGGAGCCGGCCGAGCCGAACAGGCCTGCCCCCGCCCGCGTCCGACGGGGTTCAGAAACCTGTACACGGAGACCGGCTCTCCGGCCAGCGCACCGCAACCCGCAGTACCCGTCCCAGAAAGGTCACTTGGTTCGAAGAACCGCCGTCCAGCCACTGGTCGCGACGTGGGCCGCGTCCTCAAGTGGCCACTGAACGCGTGCACACCGGCGCCCACTACCCCTCCGACGTCGCCGTCGGTGCGGACATCGGCCTGGCTGCGGCCGCCCTGGTGCGCCGCGCTCCGTGCCTGACAGCGCGCCTGCTGACGTGACGGGCACAGGGACAGCGAATGCCGCAGGTCTGCTGGATGGGGCACCCGCAACCGGGGCGTGCGCTCCGGTCAATCCCGAAGCGGAAGCGACGCCCTATCTGGGGCGCTATTACCAGCGGCAGCTGCCGACGGTCAGCGCCGTGAGTTCGAGTTCCCTTGCCAGCAGCCGGGCGTTCTCTGCTGCGTTCTGGGGATCCCAGCCGGGGGATGCGGGCCGGGATGACTTCCGCCAGGCGTTCTCGTGCGTCTCCCACGCGTCCAGCGGTTCTACCGACCACGGCACCTTCTGGTAGAGCGCCTGGAGTTCAGCGTGGACCCTGGGTGAGTTCGTTCTGAACGTCGATCAGGTCCTGGGGGAAGTCGTACGAGGCTGCCACGGCCCTAAGGGACTGCTGTTCGAACCGCACTCCGGACCGTCTCGCGGCACCATCTCCTGCGCGACCCGGGCAGCTCCAAGCGCAGTCCGGGCGGGGCTTTTTACCCGTTGCGGGCGATGTCTGTCTGCCGCAGCCGGTATCACCCTGGGGTATGCCTGGAGCGGGTGAGCCCATGGGCTTTGAGTTTCGTGTCCGAGGCCCGGTCCCGGAGAACGCTGGCGGAGACGATCCCTGAGCTGGACGCCGTGATGCTGGGCGACAGACGGTCTTCTGCGGCACCGTCATCGATGAGGCGCATCTGTTCGGCCTGCTGCCCGCTTCCGCGTGCTGGGGCTGCTGGTCACGGAAATGAGACCGCTGTCGCATTGAGTCCGAGAACGGGGCGGGATGGGCGGCAGCGCGAATGCGGCGAGGGATCAGGGACGCGCGCACCGTGTTGCACGTCGGCTCCCCGCGGCCTCCGCGTGACGATGAATCCGCCCGCGCCGGGCGCCGACCCATCACGATCCGGCGGCTGTGAGGTTTTCTTTGCCCAGCAGTGACGTTGAGAACGAGATAGCAGGGCACAGGAACCCGGCACGGTCCATGCGTCCGGCAGGAGGAACCAAGTGGCCGGTCATGAGATGTACGCCGTCAGCGCGTTGTCGGCGGTGGCAGCGGTTCTGCTCGCGCGATGGTGCCTGGCGGGCCGAAACAGCAGCTCACGCACTGTCGCAGCGTCCCGCCGTGCCTCACGTCGGGCGACGCTGAGGGCTGCCTGGCGTATGGGCCCCGCCGCCCAAGCCGGGCAGGGCCTGCAGACGGACGCGCCATGCGCTCAGCGGGCGGTGCGTGAGGCTGAAGATTTCGTGCACGGCTACTGGCGCCAGATCAGTCCCCTCTACCTGCCTCAGCATGATCACCATCAGCACTGATCTGCCGGGCCGGAGCACGCACCGAGTAGGCCGATCGCCCCGACCATGGTGGGCGCGCTTCGATCATGCCCGGCTCGGCGCAGGCCGGTGCGCGGGGGAGGTCAGTTGCCGAGTGCGTGGCGGAGGGTTTCGCGGCAGTCGATGAGAGCGTCGACGCCGACGAGCTGCAGTGTGTGCATCACGGCCTCGGTCGGGGCGGCCAGGCATATCCAGCCGTCGGCCTCCGTGAGGGCGTGGTAGGAGGTGATGGTGGGGCAGCACGCTCTGGAGATCGTGATGGCCGTCGCCCAGGGCTTCGAGGCGCAGCGGGAGCGGGCCGGCAAGCGCATCACCGCCCGCAGCGCCCCCCTCCTGGATGACCCCGGCGGCGCAATCCCAGGGCAGCGGCCCTTGTAGGACGTCCGCGGCCGCCACGCAGTCACCGGCCCGGACGCGCGGCACTGCGGGCCAGCGCCGCGTGCAGCTCCCCGAGAAGGACATCGGGCAGCGCCGCGCCCTGGCCGTGCTTGAGGACCTCTTCAGCGACCTGGGAGAGTTTGATGTTGGTGTGCTGGGAGACTTCCCGCAGCACCGTGAAGCCGTCGCACGGGGGGATCTTCCCCAGGATGGTCAGGACGCCGATAGCCTGATCGACGACGGCATGCGAGGCGAGCGCCTGCTGCAACTGTCGGTTCTCCGCCCGCACCTTCGCCAGCTCTGCCACTAGTTCGTCGGCCGACGTCGGCGTGGGCTGCGGGTCGGGATGGGCGGATGAGGACATGGCATCACCGAGAAAGACAGCGGACAGGGGCACCCTCACACACCTGCCCCGGTTACCTTCCAGCATCCCTCCGACCTGAGCAGGTCACTACCCGGGAGTCCGCCGGCAACAGCACGGCGGCGGCCGACGGCGGGCGGGTGACCGCGAATGCCTCGCCGCGATCATCTTCGTAGTCACCTCTGGTTGCACCTGGCGGCAGCTGCCCCCGGTGTTCGGCCCGGCCTGGTCGACGGTCTACCGGCGCATCGCCCGGTGGGGCCGGGCTAGGGTGTGGGCTCGCCTCCGCCGGGTCGTCCTCGACGAACTCGGGCGCCCGCGGTGAACTGGACTGGTCGCGGTGCGCGAACCTCGCGCGATGAGCCCGTCCACGTCCTGCTTCGGCAGATAGGCGAGGACGGCGCGCCCGACTGCGGTGGCGTGCCGGGGGGAGGTGTCGCCGATGGCGTGGAAGGTCCGTACGGCGTGGTCGCAGTCGGCGCGGTCCACCACGACCATGCACTGAAGGGCATCCGGCACCGACAGGTGAATGGTCTTGTTCACCCTGTCCCGCAGGCGCACCATGGGATCCCTGGCGGCGACGGACAGGCTGGATCCCTGCAGCGCGGCAGGCCGTACGGCCAGCACTCGGGCGCCGATCTCCCAGCGGGTGGTGTCCCTGCGGTTGGCCCGCAGCCAGCCGGCCTCGGCCAGTGTGACCAGGGTGCGCTGCACGGTCGACTTCGGAAGTAGGAAGAGCTTCGTCAACTCTCCCACGGACACCGGCTGAGCTGCGCGACCGCCTCCAGGATGCGCAGCGACCGGGTGAGGCTCTTCATTTCCATCCGATCCCCCTGTTCATCCTCGGAGTTCCTTGCGGACACCCTCTGCCGAGCCCTCAAGTGCTGCGGACCGCCCATGCCAAGACCCGCCCCGGCTTCAACACGCACCGCCCGACAACAGCGGGTCGGGCTCTGACGCTCCGCATCGCGGTGGGCCGCGCCGAGCCCGGTTTCCGAGCCACCAGGCGCTGGGAGAGCGGCCCGTGACGCGATGGGATCGCCCCTGCGCTGAATCCTGCTGCGCGCTCACTCACCCGTGCGACGCGCCGCGATCTCCTTCGCCGTGTCAGTGACAAGACGCCCTAGCTCCGGTAGGCGTGCGGCGTCGTACCGCGACTCGGGAATGGAGACGGTGATCGTTGCAAGGGGCGTGCCATCCACATCCAGGATGGCGGCAGCCACCGCGCAGACGCCCGACCGGTACTGATTTCGGTTGACGGAGAATCCGTCGGCCCGTACCCGCTCCAGCTCGACGAGCAACTGGCCCGGATCGGTCGGCGTGGCATCAGTGAAACGTTCTAGGCCGCGCCTGACGACCTCATCGACGTCCGCCGTTGGCAGATGCGCGAGGATCGCGCGCCCCGAGGCGGTCGCATGCAGGGGTGATATGTCGCCAATGGCGAAAAAGATTCGGAGTGCGTGGGTGCAGTCCACCCGGTCCACGATCACAGCGCCCTGCAGTCCGTCCGGCACCGACAGGTGGATTGTCTCGTTCAACGCGTCCCGAAGTCGGATCATGGGCTCGCGCGCGGCAGCGAAGAGGCTCGAGCCCTGCAATGCCGCCGGTCGGACGGCGAGCACCCGCGCGCCGATGTCCCAGCGGGTGGTGTCCTTGCGGTTGGCCCGCAGCCACCCGGCTTCGTCCAGGGTGACCAGTGTGCGCTGGACGGTCGACTTGGGCAGCCCCAGGAGCTTGCTCAGTTCTCCGACCGTCACCGGCTGGTGCTGCGCGACCGCTTCCAGGATCTGCAGGGCCCTGGTGACGCTTCTGACTTCCATGCGGTTGCCCCCGTTAATTGTGAATTTCCTCAGACGACACCTCTTGACTCCCTCCGACGCCGCTGCCATTGTTCGTCGTGCCGAAGAGTAGCACGCCGTGCCGCTGAGTGGAACGGTCTGAGCGAGACTGGCTTAAGTCGCCTCTCGGAAGTTCGAGTCGGGCAATCCCCGGCCCTCCTCGCATCCGGAATCCAAGATCCGCATGTCGGGCGCCCGGCATCCAGCCAGGGAGACGAAAGGAACCGCCGTGTCTGTCAAAAAGCATGTCGCCGTCGTCGGCGTCGGAACGATGGGCAGCCAGGCCGCCTGGCGGCTCACGGCCCGTGGCGCCGAGGTCGTCGCCTACGACCGCTTCGCCCCCTGCCGCGACCCCAGCGCCGCGGGCGGTGAGACCCGGGTCTTCCGCAGCGTGCAGACCGACGACGGCCGCTACGTGCCGCTCGTCCTGGCCGGCTTCTCCGGCCAGGGATTCACGATGTCGCCCGCCATGGACGACATCGCTGCGGACCTCGCCCTGGAGGGCCGCGCCTCCCAGCCGATCGACTTCATCAGCACGCTCGGCCGCACCACCGCCTGAATGAGGTACGACATGACACTGACCATCGGCCCGCTGAGCGCCGAGCCCGGCCGTAAGACTCGGGGCACCGTCCCCGTGGACCTCGGCCCCACGACCGTGGACATCCCCCTTGTCCTCGTCAATGGCTCCCGCCCCGGCCCCAGGGTCGTGCTGACCGGTGGCATCCACGGCGGCGAGTTCGTCGGCACCGACGCCGCCGCCCGCCTCGGCGGCCTGCTGGAGCCGGACGATGTCACCGGCCAGGTGGTGATCTGCCCCGTCGCCAACCCCCCTGCCGTGTACGACGGCCGCCTCGGCAAGTCCCCGCTGGACGGCGTCAACATCAACCGCGTCTTCCCGGGCGACAAGGACGGCGAACCCACCGAGCGGCTGGCGGCCTGGCTCTTCGAGAACGTGATCAACGGCGCCGATGCCTACGCGGACCTGCACAGCGGTGGCATCGACGAGACGCTGCTCGATTTCGTCGGCTACCGCCTGGCCTCCAACGAGAAACTGGACGCCAAGACGCGGGCCATGGCGCACGCCGTCGGTTACGAGCGGGTCCTCATCGGCCGCAACGCCCAGGGCGGCAACAGCCACGCCGCCGCCGCGCGGCAGGGCATCCCCGCGATCCTCATCGAGACCGGCCAGCTCGGCGGCCGGGAGCCCAGCCAGACGCGGACCCTGCTCGACGGTCTGTACCGGCTGCTGCACCACCTCGGCGTCGTTGACGCGCCGCAGCACGTCGCACCGGTCACCGTCCAGCCGCGGGAGTGGGTCTGGACCGGCTCCGTCGTGTCCCCGGCCACCGGCCTGTGGTACCCGGACGCGACGACCGGTGACGAGGTGACCGAGGGCCAGAGCATCGGCCGTGTCATCGACCCTGCCGACGGCAGTGAACACAAGGTCACCGCCACCGCCACCGGACAGATCCTCTACGGCATGAACGGGCTGACTGTCGTCCTTGGCGCGGAGCTCGCCGCCATCGCTCAGCCGCACGACTGACCGGCGCCGCCCACACGCCTGCCGGCACCTCCCCGACTCACTCCTTCCACCCCGAACAGCTGGTACCCCATTGCGCTACTTCCAGGAGATTTGTCATGAGTGATCCCATGATCGGTCGCAGAGCGCTCCTGCGTGGAGCAGGCGGCCTGGCCGCCCTCGCCGCTCTCCCGTCCTTCTCCGCCTGCGGTACCGGCACCAGCCGTGTGGCCTCCGGTGGGAGCAAGGGCGGCGGCAAGACGGTGGTCGTCCGTGACAGCGGTGGTTCCTACGGCGCTGCGCTGCAGAAGGCGATCTACACGCCGTTCACGCAGGAGACCGGCATCCAGGTGAAGGTGCTGAACCTGGACGACGCCCC